>CALCPT010000612.1 GCA_937897265.1 uncultured Alcaligenaceae bacterium | reverse complement strand
TTGGCTTGCCCACGGCAAACGGCCCGTTAATTTTTGATATGGGCACCTCGGCCATTATGTATACCGATCTCACGTTGCGTGAGCGCCGTGGTGAAAAATTACCAGAGGGTGTGGCTCTTGATGCGCAAGGCAATCCAACACAAGATCCAACCGCTGCCCGCGCGGGTGCCTTGTTGCCCTTCGCAGGTCACAAAGGTTTTGGCCTGGCTTTAATGATGCACGCGATGGGTTTGCTCACCGGCGCCGGGTCGACTGCAGACAAAAACAACGGACACCTGATCATCGCCTTCAAGCCTGATCTGATGTACTCAACCGAACAGTACAAAGAAGACGTCAGCGCACTGATTACTCGCATTAAAACTTCAAAGCGGGCTCCCGGCGTTGACGAGATTCGCATCCCGTCAGAACGGTCGTTCAAAGAACGCGCACGCAACTTAAAAGACGGGCTTGAGTTTGATACCGCGGTATATAACCGCTTGCGCGAGTTTGCTGGCGTTTAAGTTTGCTGAACTTTAAAGTAGGCACCGATTGTGCATGAGCAAACGCAGTGATTGATTCGAAGTCGCCTTTGAGCGCTTCGAGCCAGAGTAGTCATTTGCTCGAAATCATGTCAGCGTGATCTCGAGCAAACAGTCTGTCTTTATTCGAGCTTGGTAGAGGCCCAAGCGGTGAGCAAAGGCTTACCGCTTGTCGTGGTCCACACAGCAAGGTAGCGGTTGTACAGGCTTTTTTCGGCTCCGGCAGAATTGATTTTCATCTTCACTTTGCCCTCAACGATGACGGCGTTGCCAACGACTCGTGCGGTCACTTCTTCACGATCAAGTTGCAAATATTGAACGCGCTGTGTCGCCACGCTATCGACGTATGTGTCTTTGGTGTCACGGCGACCACTCGCGTGGGTGTAAGTGAGGCCCTCATCTAACAAAGCGGCCAGACCAGGGCCGTCTTTTGCAAGCAAAACCTTGCAACGCAGTTCATCGAGCGCGAGTGCTTGTTGCTCAAGTGCTTTAATTTCGTTTGTAGTCATTAATCTGTCTCCGGTTGATCTATTATTTGAGCGGCTGCGAGGCAGTCCGTCTTAACTATTTTCTCTTTAAGCAGAGAGTATCTTCGCACTTCTTGTTAAAGTATACCTATGCGAACTTTTTTTATTCTGTTGGTATTAGTCAATCTTGGCGTCTTCGCGCTGGGGCAAGGCTGGTTTGGCCAACCACGTAGCGAGTTGGGCAGATCGCCCGTCAGCAAAATGCAAACTCCACTTAATGCAGAATCGGCGAAGTTTGGGCCCGGGCAGCTTCAAGTTCAGTAATTTGCTGCAAGATTCGGGTGGTTGCGCCGGTATGCTGGCCAACCCACTCGCGCGCTAAGCGGCCCTTTTCATTCAAGCCCTGCTGATCTTGCAACCAGTACACAGCCATCGCGACGGCTCGCTGCGCTGCGTCAAGCGGCTCGGGTGACTGAATTTGCGCAGCCGCACCGATTTCAACTGCATGTGCGACAGCGTCAGAAAAATTATAGGTATGCGGGCCAACAATCACTGGTGTGCCAAGTGCGCAAGCCTCAATCAGATTTTGCCCACCAACCGGTGCAAAGCTACCTGCCACAATCGCCACGTCACTGGCAGCATAAAAGAATGGCATCTCGCCTAGCGTGTCGCACAGCACAACCTTAATGCCTGCCAGCATTTGTTCTGACTGCGGATTGTGACGCAGTGCCGACCAACGTACTGTTGCAATACCTGCTTGCTCAAGCAAGGCAGCGGCCTCATCAAAGCGCTGAGGATGTCTGGGGATCAATAAAAATAAAGCCGTTGACTCTTGCCGTGCAAGCGCCTGAACAAACCAGGCATCTTCACCTTCGCGCGTGCTGGCAATTGCAATCACCTGACGATTTAAGCGCTCGCGCCAGGCCCGCCCGGCATCCACCGCCACGACAGGCAAGACCACATCAAACTTCAAATTACCGACAACATGAATATTCAAAGCCCCAACCTCGTAGAGGCGAGTCGCGTCGTCTTCTGTTTGTGCCAAGGTTAGATCAATGCCGGCATAGGCATCGCGCATCAAGGTCAAAAAAAGTTTGTCGATCTGCTGCACCTGCTTTTGCGATTTTTCTGAAAAACGCGCGCTTGCCAACACAATCGGCACACCGGCCAACTGGGCGTACTCAATCAAATTCGGCCAGACTTCTCGTTCAATCAAAATCCCAAGCCGTGGTCGATAGTGCCGCAGAAATTTTTTCGTGGCACCCGAAAAATCATAGGGTACCCATTGTTGGCGCAATTGACCCGCCGCAATCTCAGCCGCAAACAATCGCGCGCCTTCAGCCCGGCCGGTTGCAGTCATATGCGTGAGCAACACGCGTTCGCCTCGGTCAATAAACTGCTTAATTAAGGTTTGCGCTGCGCGAGTTTCGCCCAAACTCACGGCGTGCACCCAGACGGGCGCCTCGCCATCCCAAGGTAGGGCATATAAGCCAAACCGTTCTGCACTAAAGATTTGCCAATCGCCACCTGCACGGCGCGCGCGCACAAACATGTACGCCCACAGCAAAGGGGCGACTATTCTTAAAAGGAAGGTGTAGATTTTTAATGGCATCGCGTAATACTAGCGCAGAGCTTGCTCAATTGCACCAAGTACAGCTTGCCTAGAAGGCGGCTGACCGCGATCGCCCAAACTTGCCGTAAAGGCGGCACTCACCAGCGGGGTGCGTACCGGCGTTGAGGCCTTGTAAATCCCAATAGTTGGGCGGCCAAGCGCAGCCGACAAATGCGTGAGCCCACTATCCAAACCCACCATCAGCGTCGCGGCTGCCAAGTGAGCGGCGGTTTCGGTTAAGGTGCCGCGCGGCAACACTTCTGCGTTTGAACGCCCTTGAATCAACGCCTGTGCTCGCTGAGCCTCGGCCGGATTACCTGCCAACAGTTTTAATTGCAGGCCGCGTGCGGTGAGCTGGTCAAACACCGCCTGCCAGTCTGGCTCTGGCCATAATTTATCGTCGCGACTTGCCGACGGCATGATCATTGCATAAGGTGAGGCAAGCCCACGTACGGCCTGCGCCTGCAAGTCAAAAGCCTGCAAGCCAAAATCAGGCTCGCCCTGCACTGCATAGCCAAAAGCGCTGGCCGCTAACAAGCGCTGCCTGGTCACAGCCGGTTGCCAAAACTCAACTCGATGGCGCACGTCATAGAACAAGGTGGCAAGAGGCTCGCGCGCTGAACGCCAGTCCAGCCCGTGTTTAGTGCCTGTAGCCATCTTGACCCACCAAACCGACTTGAGCAAGGCCTGCATATCCAACACGATATCGTAGCGGCGACTGCGCAAATCCTCTTCGAACGCGTGCCGCTCGCGCCTGACTTGGCGCGACCACCAAGCTCGACGCCAGCGACGATGCGCCACTTGAAGCACTTGATGCACCGCAGGATGCCACGTCGGAATTGATGCAAACGCATCCTCAACCAACCAATCAATCTGCGAATCCGGCACGTGTTTCGCGATATCCGAGATCGCGGGCAACATATGCACCAAGTCGCCTAGCGACGAGGTACGCACGATAAGAATTTTGGTCGTCATGCCGGCGATTTTAGCGCCTGCAATACCTCGTCAACCCCAACCCGCCATTCTGGCAGCGTCAGATCAAACGCCTTGCAGAGCTTTTGTGTATCCAGGCGCGAATTAAGCGGGCGAGGCGCGGCGACCGGATAATCTTTTGTCGCAATCGGATGAATCGCTTGATCTTGAATCTTGATTGGCCAACCGGCTTGTCGCGCTTGGGCGATGACATAACAAGCGTAGGCGTGCCAATTTGTGTGCCCGCCGGCCACCAAATGATACAACCCCCAACGAGGATCAGTGTCTGGTTGCTCAGCGAGCACCCGCACAATCTGCGTCGTCACCGATGCAAGCAAGTTTGCAGAGGTCGGCGCACCGACTTGGTCTGACACAACACTTAACGTGTCTCGCTCTTGGGCAAGTTTAAGCATTGTTTTAAGAAAGTTTCCGCCGTGTGCGCTCACCACCCACGAAGTTCGAAAAATAAGGTGGCGTGCGCAGGCGCTCGCAACCGCGTGCTCGCCGTCTAATTTACTTTGGCCATAGACCGATTGTGGGTCAGTTGGATCCGTTTCAACGTAGGGCTCAAGCTTGTCGCCTTTAAACACATAGTCAGTCGAAAAGTGCACCATACAAGCACCCGTCTCTTGAGCTGCGCGGGCAAGCAAACCAGGGGTGGTCGCATTGACGCGCTGGGCCAGATTGGGTTCAGACTGCGCGCGATCCACTGCCGTGTACGCCGTTGCATTCACGATAATCGTGGGCTTATGTTGCTGCGTCAAGACCTCAAGTGCCGCGGCAATGTCCTCGGATGACTGACTGAAATCGATCTGCTCACGCGTACAAGCGATCACTGTGCCCAACCGAGCAAGCGAGGTCTGCAGCGCATGACCGACCTGCCCATTGGCGCCGAACAGCAAAATTGAATGTGCCAAATCTTCTCCGTTGGTCAGGCTTCAGGCTTGCGCGAGCAAGCTTTACCTCTTCAAATCACAATCGTGACCGAACCCACGATCAACAAAAACCATAACGACAAGCGTTTGATTAAACCTGCGCGATTCAGCGCACGGCGAAACAGATAGCTGCCAATCACTGCCGACAAAAAATACACCGGCATAAACGATAACGAATACAAAACTTGCTTGGTATTAATCAAATCTTGATATAAAAAAGCCGCCATCGTACTGAGCTGAATAAAGGCAAAAAACATCATAAAAAACGATCTCAGCACCACGGGGGTAATCGTCTTATCCGATAAAAAGTAAAGCACAAGCGGCGGGCCACCTACACCCGCCATCGCCGTCAGCGCGCCACTGGTCAAGCCCACAAACCAATCCTGAAACTTTCCGCGCGCACCGTTGTACTGCCAGCCAATCAACATGATGGCCGCTAAACCAGCCACGATCACACCGATAAAACGGCGCATGAGGATAGGATCAAGCCATTCGATTAACCACACACCCAGCGGCACGCCCACTAACGCGGGGATCGAAACAGACCAGACCATTTTCCAGTTGGTGGTGCTCCAGGTTTGCGGCAAGGTCTGCAGAGAAATCACAAAATTCAGCAGCAGCACGACCACCACCATGTCGGCGGGCGCCATAAACAAACTGAACAAAGGCGCTAAGACCAAGCCACCGCCAAAGCCCGTAAACGAGCGTACCGTGCCAGCGATCAACACCGCCACACTCAACCATATAAATACAGCGATCGACGGAAACAACTGATGCCACAGGTCAACGGTCATCAATCAACCTTGATCGGCGTGCGCGCGACCACAGCGGCCCACTTCAGTAACTCGGCATCGATATACGTCGCCAACTCTTGTGGAGTACTGGTATCGGGGACAGCGCCCTCACCCTCAAAGCGCTTCGCCAACGCAGGCGATTGCAACGCCTGCTTGATCGCCGCATTTAATTTTTCAATGACCGCGGGCGGGGTTCCTTTGGGGGCCAGCAATGCATCCCAGGTATTGATGTCATAGCCAGGCAAACTGCCAGCCTCTTCAACAGACGGGATGTCTGGCAACTGAGGCGAACGCGCTTTAGTCGTCACCGCCAAGGCGCGCAATTTTCCTGCGTGCACCTGAGGCATCGCGGCCGGCATACTGGCAAAGGTATATTGAGTGTCGCCACTCATCACTGAAGTGTTGGCAATCGCTCCACCTCGGTAGGGAATATGCGCCACATCAATCTTGGCTGCGTCGGCAAAAATCGCCCCGGCCAGATGCACTGGCGAGCCATTGCCACTTGACGCGTAGTTCAGTTGACCCGGATTTTTTTTGGCATAGGCCACCAACTCGGGCACAGAACGAATCGGTAGCTTTGGATTCACCACCAATAGCATCGGAATCGCAGCCACCATCGAAATCGGCTCAAAACTTTTCACCGGATCGTAGCCCAAGCCCGTTTTGTAGAGGGCAGGATTGATCCCATGACTGGCTAAGGTTGCCATGAACAACACGTAGCCATCAGGCTTAGCCTGCGCAACGTAGGCCGCCGCGAGATTACCCGCAGCGCCTGCTTTATTTTCAACAATCACTGATTGAGCAAGAATTTTTGATAATTGCTCAGCCAGCGACCTTGCCAAGATATCAGTAGTGCCCCCTGCCGCGTAACCAATCACAATCCGGATAGGTTGCGTTGGATACGTCTGCGCTTGAGCCAGAGAGCCTGCTTGTATCGCAACAAACAAAACAGACACCAGCCCAAAACACAGACGCGTTAAAAGGCGCGTCGACACTACTTTGCTCATGACTTACTTACCTTTAAAGACTGGCGCACGTTTTTCAGCAAAGGCGCGCTTGCCTTCTTGGTAGTCATCGCTGGCAAAACAAGTCAACACCATTTTTTGAATACCCTCGGCATCAATGTGTGGTGCCACACGCTGAAACTCGCGCACTGCCTTTTTAGCGGCACGCAAGGTAATGGGTGCGTTAACTGTGACTTTTGCCAAATACGCGTCAACAGTTTTATCTAGGTCAGCGGCTGGTACCACATACTGCACCAAACCTTTGGTCAAGGCCTCTTGGGCGGTAAAACGCTGCGCTGACAGCATGATGTCCAACGCCTGTGGTGCACCAACCGTTGTGACCAGATTGCGAATCGCAGTCAAGCGGTAACCGAGGCCCAAACGACCTGCGGGGATCGCAAACGAGCTGACGTCAGACGCGATACGGATATCGCAGCACAGGGAAATATTCAGTCCGCCACCGATGCAATAGCCGTTGACGCGTGCGATTACAGGCTTGAGAAAGTTATAAATCGCATTTTGTGCATTTTCAGCGACGCGCTCATACTCTGCTACAGCATCTTCAGTGGTACGCAGTTTTTCAAACTGGGAGATATTGGCGCCACTGACAAAAGCCTTGTCACCTGCGCCGGTCAAGACCACCGCGCGAATCGTATCGTCTTTTTCAAACAAGTCCAGCGCCATCGGCACACCGACCCACATGTCATAGGACATCGCATTGTGACGGCCTGGGTCATTAAAAGTGATCAGCCTACAGCGCCTTTTTTTTCAACGATCAGGCTATCGGTAATCTCGCCCTGCAACAGTCTAGTGGTAGTCATTATTAAAAGTCTCC
>CALCPT010000611.1 GCA_937897265.1 uncultured Alcaligenaceae bacterium | reverse complement strand
TGTGCTCTTCCGATCTACGCTTGGCAAGCGTTGCGATACGCAACTGATCAGCATCGTTGAGATCCTCTCCCTCGATGACCAATTTATCTCCGGCAATTCGGCTACGTGCTTGCGGGATGTTTTTAAGCAAACGGGAGATCTCTTCTTGGATCCTGTTCAATCCCTCGGGTGCCACAAAAATCCGATAGGTGTGCCGCTTTTTGTCAGACACCCAAATATCAACCGTCGTCGAGCCGCGTGTTTTGCCAAACAGCAACACCTCGCGAGGATTAACCGTTGTCACCTGAACGATTTGGCTGTTACCGACCGCGATGCGCGTGACTCCTTTGAGTTTAAGAACGGTAGAGGCGCCTGTTTCAAGATCAAGTCGAACCGGCTTATCCGTGGCAGATGCCATCTGACCCAAGGTTGTGATTAACACCGTAAGCCCTAGCAGCCTGATTCTTGAGGGTCGAAAAAAAGCAGTTCGCTTTTTCATGGAGTCCCTTTGGGCGGCGCCGTCCCTAGAAACTCAGTCCATTCCGATGGATTAGCCAAAAGTGGCTCTTTCGTCAGACGATCGCCATAGATAATTTCAACCGATGTCTGAGGCTTACCAGTCTCAAGCCCTAACAACTCGGGCAGCTGAATGGCAGTTAATTGACGACCTAGCGTCAAAGGGTCGGCAGTTTCATGGCTAAGTACCGCGGTGATCGAGCCACCTTGACGTGCCGCCACTAATTTTTTTGCTTCCTCATGCGAGGCTGCGAGCGTCACGGTTGAATAGCGTACTTCGTTTGCTGCGATGTGTTCACCACTCATCTTCGTCTGTTGCCCTGTCGCAAGCACCTCTATGCCTTGCAACAAGGAGGCAGTCGTACGTTGCCCTTTGTATTCGAACGAAACAAACAAATCGACGCGGTCACCGGGTTGTAATAAGCCTGACATCGAACTCATTAGATCAACTGGAATTGTCACCGCGCGTTTGTCATGGCTCAATCTTGAAGCAAGCGCTGGTTGCGCTTGCTCGACTAAGTGAACGTGCATGAGTAACTGCCCTGCCTTCAAGTCGATGTTGAGCTGTTTACCTTGAACAAGCTGAGCGTCGCTCAAGGCGACTGCATCGGCGCCTATCCAATTTGCTGGAAACTCGTCTTTTGCAAAATCTTTTAAGCTCACGAGTGTCCCGCGAGGCAAATCTCGCGCCGCAACAATTCGAATCACTTTCTCGGTACGACTTTGTTGTTCAAGTTCTAGTTCTTTCGCGGACAGATGCTGTTTAATTGCCCACGCAGACAAACACCCAAGGCCGATTGAGATCACGATCAGCAACCCATTACGCTGTGCCGAAGTGATTTTCATGGCGCATCTCGCGCGGTTTCGTACACCAGCACTGTGGCATGACCTGTCTCGGTCATGACCTGAAATGACAAGCGGGTATCGTTTCGCAAGAAGCTCAAGTCATCAGGTAAGCGCACCCAGCCGTTACGCCGGCCGTAAGCGTTGAGATGGTCAACGAGTTGCGAAGACGTTACTGAAACGATGAAGCTTGAGATTGCAACGGGTTGAGTCCCCGAATTGTCAATCAAGCGAAACAGTTGTTGGGTCTGCGTCGGAAGCCAATCCATCGCCGTAAACTTTACAGGCAAGGTGTGATGCCCCACCATCAAGGGCTGGGCTAACGCAAGCCCTGACAAGATACCCTCGGTGCTGTGTGTTTGAGTCTCCCAAAGTAATAAGACGTACGAGTTCTGGGCACTGCTCCAATGGGCTTGCATCACACCGTGTTCGGACCATACCGGGGTCAACTCAGGCAGCAGCATCGCCAATTGCTCGAGCGTAGCCTCAAGTGTTGCGGGGCTCTGTAAACGTTCAAGCTCAACGCTAACCCCTTGCCATTGACTCTTGTCTAGCATGACTGAGCGTGTCACGGCTTGAGGAAGCACAATTGCCTTCAAGGCACTGGCCTGCGCAGATGAGCACCAAGTCGGCGTTAGACTGAGCGCACTGATCAGCAACAATATGTGCCACCAATGACGTATGAATCTCTCAAAGGGCAACAGAATCACAAGACCGGTCATTTCAATATACCGTCCAGCGTTTGATCAATCCTTGCGTTTGCTCAACTGCTTTTTCCGGTTGCGATCCCGAAACTTGCCCCAACGCTCCAGAAACTAGGCTTTCGTTTGCCCAGGGCATTAACCACGACGAGGTTACTGCAGTGCGACCCCAAGCCTGATCAATGCTTTTCAACGTTGGTGCACTGTGATTGACCAGCTCTCTGGATTGAGAAAAACTCTTTTGCCAAAGCGTGGCAGCACCTGCGATTTTCATTTGTGCGTCTTGCATTGAGCCCGACTGACCAGATCCCGACAGTAAGAAACTATGGCGTATCAGCGGTGATTGCCGATTCAGACCAAGTGTTGGTAATGTGCTTTTTTGAATTGGGGCAGACTGAGCGCTTGCCCGTAACAGCATTGCAGAATCAAATCCCAGTTGATTTTCAACCTCAAGGAGCGTCGCACTATATGTTGAAGTGCCCAAGCGCACCTTGGCGTAGCGGTATTGCAACGGCTCATTGATCGAGGACGCAAGGGATACGAATGCAGGAGTCACTATTGCTGGAACAACGGACGGAGTCTGGGCATCGTTTACCGGTAACGGTATAAACGATTGAAAATGACTTTCACCAAGCAAATCAAGTGTGTGTGAGCGAAGCTGTCCGAGGTGATGAATGCCCAGCACCAGCAAGAATCCGAAGGCAATTATCAACAACGCTTCTAGCGTCGCCTGTCCTTGGCTGCGAGACGACGACAATCTTACCCTCATGGATTACCTCGCTGTTTTGTCGCAGCGATATCGATCAACCGCGCACGCCAAAATGGTTGAAAAAGATTAGGTGTCGCGGCTGCCTGGCCTTTCGTCTCGGGCGGAGCAAAGTAAGTTTGAGCGGCCGCCTCTGCGCGTAGTGCAAGAACACGCTCAGATGTGCTCAATGCAAAACGACCACCAAAGCGCTTCTCTTCAAGCGGATGGCCCGTGTGAATCAACGGGCTCTGTTGTTTGACGGAAATTGCCAGGCGGATCGAATCTTTATGCTTGGGCGTCAGTGCAGCAAAGCTAGGCGTACCCTGCGTCGTCCAGCGAAGTTCATTTGAAGACGCCCATCTGCGGGCAAGATGATTATCGCCACCCGAAAAAATATTCCAACCTCCATGAGGCTGTTGGTTAACCCATCGCCAAAAGGATTCTTTCGCAAAGTTTTGCGGCTCAGAAGCGGTTGCAGTTTGCACCGCAGATTGCGACCGAGCCCCTGGCGCGCTATTGATCAGCGCCCAGCCCATTGGGTATTCACGCTGATAACAACCAATCACACGGTTATATCGCAAGGCATGAAACGATTGATGATCTTCAACTGACCAAACACCGTTTGCCCCAAGCCGTGTTGAACCTTTACGACGCAGTTCATGGCGCTTGTGGGGGCACCGCAGGTTCACCGCCCACAGATTACGAGTCGTATGATGACGATCGTTTAAAAAGCCGTATTGCTTTGATACTCGCTTTAAAAGTGCCTGCCAGTTAGCGTCTGCACTCGAAAACCGCGAGACAAAGCCGGGCAAATCATCGGCACTGACGGTTGTTTCAAGACCAAGTTCAGCCAAGGTTGTACCCGTCATCGTCGAACCACTGCCACCGACGTTTTGCACCAACACCTGATTCAAGACTTGTTGTCTGTGGCCGCTTAGACGCTTGATTTGCTCGCCTCGCGCCTGCTCAAGCACGCGGTGAATCACGTCATCATGGCGCTCAAAGGCTTCAGACAACTGTGACAAGGCAACCTGATCACCTCGCCCACCCACCTTCGCTGCCAAATATGCTGCAGCGTATTGTGGGCCAAAGAGCATTCCGATCAGGCTGACGGGTGGATTCAAACGACTAGCTTGCTGCGCGAGGGTCGCCCGATAGCGTTGAGCCGAGGCCATCGTAATTAAGTGTGCCATCGCAATTTGCTGAGCGAGTTGAGCGCGATTTAGGTATGCATGAAGATTCAACGCCCGTGCCTGTGCAACGGCAGCCGAGTAGACGGCGGCGTCGGTCGCTCGTAAGAGCGAGGCTTTGTTATGCACTAACCGACCTAAGTTTAGGGATAGCACCCAAGCGACTAGCACCACAGCGCTCAATATCAAGCCCAAAGGCAGAATTTGGCCACACTGGCTAAGCGCTTGCAGCGGCAATACGGGGTGCCGTTGAAGCAACACAGACGCACTTGGGCAACCATTGCGCCACCTGCTCATCGAGCCGAGCCCTCTGCATTGCCAGTGAAATCCTTTAAAGACTTTGCGGCGGCCTGAGTGGCTGCCGACTCTGCAGCAGTCTGTGCAGCACGCGACTGCTGGGTGCCGTCCTCACCAGCAAGCTCTTTTGCGACCGCGGCAGTTTGGGCACGTAGCACTTGCCCCAAATACTGATACACCGCAATTGCAGCCACCGCCACTAAAGCGACGATGATGATGTATTCGGTCATGCCTTGCCCAGCTTGCCGCTCTAGGCGCTGACCGATACGCTGCGACTTTAGGCCGTGAACAGGTTGCCGCGCCAAGCCTTGCAAAGGTGGCTTGACTGAGGTATTTGAAGACTGAACAGACACACTGCACCTCTTGCTAATATAAACAAGAGCACAGTGTGCACTGCACCTAAGCTGACTTCAATTCGTAAGAATCGCAATGGCTAAATGAAGCGCGGCTAGATCGTCACCCCAATGCAGCGTTCCTGAACTTGCGCAGTCCCTCTGAATACAACCCTACTGCAGGTTGCACAAGCCTGTCGCGATCATCGTTCTACCAGCCGTAAAAGCGGCTCCAGGTTTGAACGGTGCCGTGTGCATCAAGCGCTTGATACTCTGGAAACTGAGCACCTGTGGCGCACGCATGATTGGGCAAAATTCGAAATTGCGTACCAATCGGAAAGCGCTTGGCAATCTCTAGATCAGGCTGCCCGGCACGCGAAACAATACCGTGCTCTTGATTCGCACCGCTAATGGTGTAGCCCTCAAGCACCTGTCCATTTAGATCGCAGACCTGACCATATCCAAAATCATTCGTTTGCTTTTGTGTGCCGCGATCGCGACTCATGGCCATCCAACCCGCGTCAACGATGGCCCAACCTTTTTCTTCTTGATGACCAATCACACTGGTTAACACGCTAAGTGCAATTTCGTTTTTGGTACACACGCCGATGTTGTGCATCACCAAATCAAAAAAGACATATACACCTGCTCGTACCTCGGTCACGCCTTCAAGGTTCTTGGCTGACAAGGCTGTTGGGGTTGAACCGATACTCACAATTGGGCAAGCAAACCCAACTGCGCGCAAACGCTCGGCCGCGCGCACGCAGCCTGCGCGCTCTTGCTCAGCCATGGCAATCAAGGCCTGGGGGGTATTTAAGTCATAACTTGAGCCAGCGTGCGTCATTACCCCAACAATCTCACAGCCTGGAGACTCAAGAGCCTGCGCAACCGCTAATAGCGCTGCTGACTCAGGCTTGATCCCCGAACGATGATCATCGGTGTCGATTTCAATCAACACCTTGAAACATAGCCCCTGCTCTTTACCGAAGGTGGCAATTGCTTGTGCAGATTGCACGCTATCGGTTAGCACTTTAAGATCGCAGCCTTTACGCATCAGTGCGCCAGCAGCCGCGAGTTTATTGGGCGCCAAACCCACTGCATACAAAATATCTCGAATCCCGGCGGCAAAAAACTGTTCAGCTTCTTTGATGGTCGATACCGTAATACCTTGCGCACCGGCCTGAATTTGCGCCTCGGTGGCCTGTACACATTTTGAAGTTTTAACGTGAGGCCTGAAGGTCGCCCCCAAACTCGCGACTTGTGCTTGCATTCGCTCAATATTGTGTTGCATGCGGGGTAAATCAATGAGGGCGACGGGGGTGACGAGATCGGTCAGTTTCATGAGCAATAGGGCTTAAAGAGTGGTGTCGGTATAGGTTCGGTTGTATTGCAGCAATTAGTCGCTTAAGGCGTTGTTTTGGTATTCTATTCGTTATGCTTAATAAATTTTTGCCTGTACTGGCTACCCTACTTTTTAAACTAATTGGGTCTTTACCGCTCATTTTGGTACAAACGCTTGGCTGGTGCGCGGGATGGCTCGCGTGGTGCCTGCCTGGGCGTTATAAGCGTCGGGCAGCCGAAAACCTCAAGCAGGCGTTTCCTGACTCAACCGAACAAACTCTGCGCGCGGCCATGCTCAGTTCAGGGCAACTGATCTATGAGATGCCCTTTTGGTGGACCCGACGTAATGATGCGTTTTTAAATACCAAACTGGCGTGCGATAACTGGCAACAATTCGATGACGCGCTGGCGCTTGGTAAAGGCGTAATTTTGCTCTCACCTCATGCGGGTTGTTTTGAGTTACTCGGCCCGGTGTATAGCAGTCGTTATCGTTCGACCGTCCTGTTCAGACCGCCGCGCCTAGAATGGCTACAAGACTGGATCATTCAAATGCGCTCACGCCCTCAGCTCACCATGGCGCCGGCTAACCAAACGGGCGTACGAACGTTAGTCAAAACATTGCTGCGCGGTAATACCGTCGGCATTTTGCCCGATCAAGTTCCCCCTGAAGGCGAAGGCGTGTGGGCACCTTTTTTTGGCAAGCCCGCTTACACGATGACTCTAGTACAGCGGTTACAAAAGCTCTCGGGCGCCACGATTTTTATTTTGGGGGCCAAGAGAGAAGGCTTAGGTCAAGGCTATACCCTGAAGTATAAAAAGCTTGAACACCCGCTACCGGATGACAGCATCGCTGCGGCAACCGTCATCAACCAAGAAATGGAAGCCATGATCGCACAGATGCCTGAACAGTACCTATGGGGCTATAACCGCTACAAGCCGCCTAAAAATAAAAAGACAAAAGAGCGTGCCGAATCAATACCCTCGTGATCTCTATGGCCGGCGTGCGTGCGTCGTAATGACCTCTAGCGCTTTACGCCCCGTGCTGTTAATCACCTGTGTGCTCACTACAGCCGTCATCCGGCCCCGATGCACAATCGTTGACGTTGCTGAAATCGTCTCGCCTTCTCCGGGGCTGATGTAGGTTGCAGTCACTCCTGACAACAACCAT
>CALCPT010000610.1 GCA_937897265.1 uncultured Alcaligenaceae bacterium | reverse complement strand
TCTTGAGGGGGTAGTGGCGAAAGCTGTGCGAGTTCGAGTCTCGCCGTCGGCACCATTCAAAAGTTAGGCTCTACCCCATCTGCGGGGATGAGCATGACTCATCAACAGTTCTCTTCCTTGATCTAAATCAAGCTTCCAGTATTTTGATTCTGCTGCTGTGCGCTGCGGGCTCCTACACTGAAGTCTCGTTATCCTTCAGGAGCAGATCATGAAATTATTAGTCGCCACCGATGGTTCAAAGAACGCGCTGCGCGCAGTCAAGCGTGCGATCGAGCTCATTGAACAAAGTACCGCTAAAGCTAACTCACTGACGTTAATCAGCGTGCATGACGACGCCGGGATTCGTCATGCTAAAGCCTTTGTCGGTAGCTCGGCCGTCAGTGATTATTTGCGTGAACTGAGTGATAAAGAGCTCAAGCCTGCAATGAAGGCCTTAGATGCCTCGGGGATCAAACACGACATGGCAATTGTGATTGGCAATGTGTCCCGCGAAATCGTGAGCTTTGCCGATAAAGGCAAGTACGACATGATTGTGCTAGGTTCAAAAGGGCGCGGCGCGGTTGCTGATTTTTTACTTGGCTCGGTTGCGCAGCGTGTGCTGGCGCACGCGTCGCAGCCCGTTCTGTTGGTCAAGTAAGCAAGGTTGAGGGTTGGGTAGGTAAGCGTCTGAGTGTTTGACGCATCTACCCGCCTCAGGTTGTGGCAGTGCATGGTAATTTTACGGTGTTGCAAATTTTAATTTTTCAAGGCACCGAACCATGTCAAATATTGCCGATCGTTTGAATCGCATCAAGCCATCCCCTAGCTCGATGGCTACCCAGCGCTCGCGCGCCTTGAAGGCCGCGGGGCATGACGTGGTGGGTCTTACCGCGGGCGAGCCCGATTTTGATACGCCGCCTAATGTGATCGAGGCCGTTGTACGTGCGATGGCCGCTTCAAAAACCAAATACACCGACATCGGCGGTACTGCCGAACTTAAAGCCGCAGTGCGTGACAAGTTCATGCGCGAAAATCAGCTTGAGTACTCAACGAATGAAGTGATTGTGAGCACCGGTGGTAAACAAGTGATTTTTAACGCACTGATGGCCACGGTACAAAAGGGTGTCGAAGTCATTGTGCCCGCACCGTTTTATGTGTCGTATCCCGATATTGTCATGTTGGCCGGGGGTACACCGGTTCCGGTGACATGTCCGCCAGAAAAAGGGTTTAAGTTGCAGCCCGAAGACTTGGAAAGGGCAATCACGCCTCGCACACGCTGGCTAATTTTGAATGCGCCTAACAATCCGAGTGGCGCGGTGTACTCGCGTCAAGAGTTGCGCGCTTTGGCTGAGGTATTGCTGCGGCATCCGCACGTCTGGGTGTTGTCAGATGATATCTACGAGCATGTTCTTTTTGATGGCAGAGAGTTTTGCACGATGGCGCAAGTGGCGCCCGAGCTCAAAGCGCGCACGCTCACGGTGAATGGCGCTTCAAAAGCGTATGCAATGACTGGCTTCCGAATTGGGTATTGCGTCGGGCCACAAGAGCTTATCAAGGCGATGACTAAGTTGCAGTCACAAAGTACGTCGAGTCCGTCTTCGCTTGGTCAGGCGGCCACGCTTGAGGCGTTGACTGGGCCGCAAGGCTTTATTGCCGAGCGCACCAAAATATTTCAAGACCGGCGAGACTCGGTGGTGGCGCAGCTGAATGCAATCCCTGGCATTACATGCCATTTACCTGAGGGTGCGTTCTATGTGTTTCCGTCTTGCGCGGGGGTAATCGGTAAAAAAACACCTTCAGGGCAGGTGATTCAGACTGATGAGGATTTTGTGTTGTATCTGCTTGACTCAGAAAAATTAGCCGGCGTGCATGGTGCGGCCTATGGGTCAACGCCATTTTTTCGCTTTTCCTTTGCGACGTCGATGGCGGTGCTCAATGAAGGCTGCGCACGTCTAAAACGTGCTTGCGAGCAACTCAGTTGAGATTCTTCCCCTGAACGGGGAAGCTTTTTGGATATTTGATCTGCTGCAATCCTCTATGAGCCTGCGGGGCGCAAGAGGTTAGGGTCTATTAATCAACTTTAAGCTTAATCTCTTTAGCAAGCTTAACGAACTTATCGATGTCACTGTCAATGATCTTTTTGAAAGCTGCTGGACCGTCGTTGGCGCGGGTGTAGCCCAAGCTTTCGAGCTTGTCCTTCACGACGGCCGACTGTAAAGCCTTGTTGATGCCCTCATAGAGCTTTTGTTGTATGGCGACCGGCGTGTTGGCTGGCGCAAGCAACCCATGCCACTGGCTGAGTTGATAGCCTGCGTAACCTTGCTCAGCAACCGTCGGCACGTCTGGTAATTGACCAAAGCGCTCGGCCGAAGTGACTGCCAACGCGCGCAACTTGCCGCCCTTGATCAGGCTCATGGCGCTCGAGGCAGTGATGATCGCCAACGGGATTTGACCACCCACGACATCTTTCAGAGCGGGTCCGCAACCACCATAAGGGATGTGGGTGATGCTAGTTTTGGCCTCGATATTGAGAGACTCGCCGGCCAAGTGTTGCGGGGTGCCGTTACCACACGAGCCGTATGACACATCATTTTTTGCTGGCTTGGCTGCAGTCAGTAACTCAGCCAAGTTTTTATAGGGCGAGTTTGCGGGCACCACCAACACAGAGGGAATGAACGCAACATTGATAATCGGTGCGAAATCTTTTTTCGGGTCGAAGGGCATCGTTGCAAACACGGCGGGATTGATGGCAAACGAGCTGTTGACCATCAAGAGCGAGTAGCCGTCTGGTGCGCGCTCAGCCACATACTTCGAGCCCACGTTGCCGCTTGCGCCTGGTTTGTTTTCAACCACTGCGGCATGCCCAAGAGTTTCGGCCAAGGCGTTGCCAATCAAGCGGGCCAAAATATCAGTGCCACCGCCCGGAGGAAACGTCACAGTGATGTTGAGGGCGCGGTTGGGAAAGTTGTCGGCAGAGTCAGTGGTCTGCGCAGACGCGCTGAAATACGGGCTAAGTAAGCACAGGCTCAGTGCGGCCATTGATAGCGTTCGGGTCAAGCGGGGCAGGTTGAGGCGACTTGGGCGAGTGGTATGCATAATGGGGCTCTACGATTAGAAAGGGTGCGGTGACAGCTCTCATCTTCGATGCAGGTGATGGCTTTGTCAATCAAATGCTCGCTTTTTGTCGGCTGCGTCGTGTCCGCTGGGTCGTGAGGTAACCCTTTGGATCGCTCTGGCCCTCGCTGGCCTACGCCTTAGGTAACGACCACGTGCTGACACTATGGGCAAGGGGTTCAGCGCTACCCTCGCCAGTTAACGTCACGTCACCGGCGCACAGGCGGCCCGTCTTCAGCACCCGCGCGTGGGCATAGATCGTGCCTGGAGGGCTTTTGCGCATGAAATTAATCGTCAGGCTTGCAGTCACCGCCTCGGCGTTACCAGTGGCGCCTACAACCGCGGCATACATCGCCAAATCTGCCAGACCCATGAGCATGGGCCCCGCCACAATGCCCCCTAAGCGTTGAAAGCTAGGGTTGGGGGGGAGAGATAGTGTGGCCGTGCCGTACCCAATCTCTAAAACTTTGATACCAAGGACCTTAGCAAAAGGGTGGTGGGTATCGAGCAGTCGCAAAAACTCATCGAGCTCGATGCGAGGCGTTAAAGGCGAGGTTGCGGTCATCAGTAAGGTCTCTTCGTTATGCTGGAGGAGTCGGCCAAGTCACGGTTTGGGGTTCAAACAGCACTTTAGCCTGACATAGGCGGGGGGCGGTGGGGCAAGGCCGCAAGGGGCTTTTTATAAGTTTTTTTAACTTTCTTTCTCATTGCATCAGGGTCTTGTATTCCTAATTTGAACAAATGATTCA
>CALCPT010000609.1 GCA_937897265.1 uncultured Alcaligenaceae bacterium | reverse complement strand
GCAGCGCCCGCCAAGCTCAACCTTTTTCTGCACGTGACCGGTCGTCGTGAGGACGGATATCACGCCTTGCAATCCATATTCGTGTTGATCAATTTTGCTGATCACTAAAATTGTGCGCGCGGGATCATGCAATAGAGATAATAGCTTTGCATCACCGGGTGACCATTTGCCAGCCTCAACCACAAAGAGCACAACATCTACACCAGCCAAGGTTTGCGTGACCACGCGATTCATCATGCGGTTCATAGTGCCGCCATGGCGGGTTTGAAAGCCCGGCGTATCGACAAATACAAATTGCTCGTGCTCGCGTGTGAGTACGCCTTGAATACGGTGACGCGTGGTCTGTGCCTTACGCGATACGATGGTGATTTTGCTACCGATTAAAGCGTTGGTAAGAGTAGATTTACCAACGTTGGGGCGTCCGACTACTGCGATAAAACCACAGCGATATGCTGTTTCTGTCATTTAAGCTCCTGGGCAACCGCAACCGGCAGCGTAAGTTGTGCCGTTTTGCGCGCCCGGGTTGAACGCTTTTTAGCGGGGGCTGGGCTCGCTGCCTCAGCCGCAACAAGTGCGAGTTTTGCTGCCGACTGTTCGGCGGCACGACGACTGGCACCTGCAGCCACCACTTTGATATCAAGCACCGGAACCGAGCACTCGACTTCAAACTGCTGACTATGCGCCGCGCCATGGGTGGCAACGACGCTGTATACGGGTAACGCGTACTGCCGACTTTGCAAAAACTCTTGCAGCAGAGTTTTTGCGTCTTTACCTAAGGTTAACGGATCAACGCTTGCCAAAATCGGAACATACAGGCGCTCAATTAATTGCTGAGCTGCCACATAGCCGCCATCTAAAAACACTGCGGCCAAAATCGCTTCGAAGGTGTCGGCCAAAATCGAAGGCCTTCTAAACCCACCGCTTTTAAGTTCGCCTTCGCCTAAGCGTAAGTATTTTGAGAGCTCAAGCTTTTGCGCAATTTCAGCGAGGGAGGCTTGCTTGACTAAATTTGCCCTGACACGCGACAGATCACCCTCGTCGAGGGTACCGTAATGATTAAACAAAAGTGCCGAGACTGACACGCTCAACACCGAGTCACCTAAGAACTCGAGGCGCTCGTTGTGGCGCGCGCCATGGCTACGATGCGTCAAGGCCTGCTCAAGCAAAGCAGGTTTGACAAATTGGTAGCCAAGCGAAGTCTCAAGCGCAGAGGGTGACATGAACAAATAACAATAAACGGTGACTAAAACAATATGAACTTAGTGAAAAGGGCCAATGCGGCTCAGGTGACTAAAGTTCATCCAAATAAAGAAAGCTTTACCGACAATATTAGCTTCGGGTACAAAACCCCAGTAACGACTATCCAAGCTGTTATCGCGATTGTCACCCATCATAAAGTAAACGCCGGCCGGAACGGTGCAACGCACACCATTTCTAAGGTATTCGCACTTTTCACGATGTGGGAAATTAATAATTGGCCCTAATTCTTGCGATCTTCGCTCATCTAACAAGATTTTATGATCTTTTTCGCCTAGCTTTTCAGTGAACTGTGCAGTATACGAAACGCGATCTGGCTCAAAATATTGGCCGTCAGTCGTTCTAAGAATTTCTTTACCATTGATAAATAGCTTTTTATCAATATAGGCTAGTTGATCGCCAGGCAAACCCACCACACGCTTGATGTAATCAACCGAAGGATCAACGGGATAGCGAAATACCATCACATCACCACGTGCCGGCTCGCCTAACGGCACAATCTTTTTATCGATTACAGGCAGACGCAAGCCGTAGGTGAATTTATTAACAAGGATCAGGTCACCGGCTTGCAGGGTTGGCAGCATCGAACCAGACGGAATCCGAAAGGGCTCAACAATGAACGAGCGCAACACGAACACAAACAGAATGACCGGAAAAAAGCTCACACCATACTCAACCCACCACGGTACATGACCAACCTCAGAGCGGATTTGTTCTTCGCGGTTTTGCACCTCGACCTGGGGCAGGCTGGCCCAACTGGGGCGCGCTAACGCTAAGGCTTCGGCGACACGCCGCTGACGTGCCGGACGCAATGAAAACTTATCGAGCGCATACACCACACCCGTAACAAGCATCAGCAAAAAGAGTATCAGGGCAAAATTCCAGCTCATCAGCTCAGCCTTGTAGAAAGATTATTTGTCATCGACTTGCAAGATTGCCAAGAACGCCTCTTGCGGGATCTCGACGCTGCCCACTTGTTTCATGCGCTTTTTGCCGGCTTTTTGTTTTTCAAGCAGTTTTTTCTTGCGACTGATGTCACCGCCATAACACTTGGCCAACACGTTTTTACGCAAGGCTTTAACGTTTTCGCGGGCGATGATCTCGGCCCCGATTGCCGCCTGAATCGCCACGTCATACATTTGACGGGGGATCAGTTCACGCATGCGCGCCACCACATCACGCGCACGGTAGCGCGCGTTTGAGCGATGGCAAATGTTTGACAGCGCATCGACCTTATCGGTGTTGATTAAGAGATCAACCTTGACCACATCGGCAGAACGATATTCTTTGAATTCGTAATCCATTGAGGCATAACCGCGCGACACTGACTTTAATTTGTCAAAGAAATCGAGCACGATTTCAGCCAAAGGCATTTCGTAATGTAAATGCACCTGGCGACCGTGATACGTCATATCCAATTGCTGACCACGCTTATTATTGCAAAGCGTCATCACTGGGCCGACGTACTCTTGTGGCATAAACAAAGTGATCGTCACGATCGGTTCGCGAATCTCAAGATACTGCCCAACGTCGGGCATGCGCGAAGGGCTTTCAATCTGCATCACACTGTTATCACGCAGTACCACTTCGTACACCACCGACGGCGCGGTGGTGATAATGTCCATATCAAATTCGCGCTCAAGACGCTCTTGCACGATCTCCATGTGCAGCAAACCTAAAAAACCGCAGCGAAAGCCAAAGCCAAGGGCCTGCGATACTTCAGGTTCGTACATCAGCGATGAATCGTTAAGCTTGAGTTTTTCGAGTGAGTCGCGCAGTTGATCGTATTCGCTACTTTCAACCGGATACAACCCGGCAAACACCTGAGGCTTGACCTCTTTAAAGCCAGGCAAAGCCTCAGAGGCAGGCTTAGATACCAGCGTAATCGTGTCGCCTACTTTGGCGTCAGCAAGCTCTTTGATGCCGGCGATCACAAACCCGACCTCACCGGCCGACAGATGTGGACGCGGCTGTGACTTAGGCGTAAACACGCCTGTTTGCTCACAGAGATGCACCGCACCCGTTGCCATGAAAGACAGCTTGTCTTTTGGTTTCAGTGTGCCGTTGACGACACGCACTAGCATGACCACGCCAACGTAGTTATCAAACCACGAGTCGATAATCAAGGCTTGCAGTGGGGCCGTAGCATCACCCTTTGGGGCAGGAATACGTGCAACCACCGCCTCGAGGATCTCGTCGCCCCCGAGCACGGCGCACAGCGTGTTGGTGCACACCCCGATCAGATAGTCCCCGGTGGGGGTGCGCCGGTACATCGAGTAGAAGGTGGCCACCGCGGTGGCCTCGGCCCTTGACACCGACCTGTTGCCCGCCGCCGATGCGGTGGCGAACACGCCGTTGCCCTGCGGCAGCGCCATGAAACCCTCGCGGCCGTCCACGGTGGCGGCGTACTGGCCGCCGCCTATCCACTGCGTGCCCGAAGCACCCGACATCGCGGGTGCGGTGCCGCCGGTCAGCGGCGCCGACTGGCTGCCCTGTCCCGAGAAAACATAGCCGCCCGCGCCGTCGGAGGTGTTGGCGAGCAGGCACATCCAGTCCGCCTGCAGCGAATTGGTGATCCACATCTTGCCGCCATTGATGACGTAGTCGTCGCCGTCCTTGCGGGCGGTGGTCTTGATGGAGGCCACGTCGGAGCCGGCGCCGGGCTCCGAGACGCCAATGCAAGCCACGTAGT
>CALCPT010000608.1 GCA_937897265.1 uncultured Alcaligenaceae bacterium | reverse complement strand
AGATCTACACAGGCGAAGACACTCTTTCCCTACACGACGCTCTTCCGATCTTCGAGACCGTGAAGCGCAAGCCCGTGTTGTCTTGGTTCAAGATGAATGGTTTCAGGCGTTCTAGCGCGGCGCCCCATCCACCGCCCATGGCAAGCACGTCGACAAAGGTCTGGGCATTCACACCGCCTACTTGTGCGCAGGCGGCAGCTTCGGCCAACAAGGCCACGGAGCCCAGCGACACGTAGTTGTGCAGCAACTTCATGCGGTGTCCTGCACCCACAGGTCCCACATGCACGATGTTTTCGGCAAAGCACGCCAAGATGGGTTGGCAGATTTCAAATAGGGCGGCATCGGCCCCTACCAATAAATTCAGCCGACCTTCTGCTGCTTCTTTGGGGGTACGCGTCATCGGCGCATCAACAAACAAACCACCTTGCGCCATGACTGCTTGTGCAATTTTTTCGGTTGAAGCGGGCATGGCGGTGGAGCAGTCGATCACGAGGGTGTTGGGGCGCAGGCCATTGAGCACACCTTCCTCTCCCATCAGCACGGCTTCGACTTGCGGTGTGCCTGTGACGCACAAGATCACAACATCCGAATGCGCGGCTAAGTCTTTAGGTGTGGTGAAGGTTTTGACGCCTTGTTGTACCAAGTCGTCGATGGGTTGGTTACCCGCATGTGCCAACACTGAGAGCGAATGGCCATGTTTGACTAAGTTGCTGGCAATGCCATGACCCATCATGCCAATGCCGATCATTCCGATTTTTTTCATGGTCGTTGTTATACCCAGTTCTGAGGAAGGATTAAATCAAGCAGTAGTTTAGTCTTGTGCTGTAAAAGACTAGCGCGGGGAGAGCCTACTGGGTACTGGTTGTGCTCAATGAGCCGGCGCCATTGAATTTAATAATTCATTCGTGAGCGCTGCGCCCTGTTCTTGCATCACTTTTTTAATGTCGCGCGATTGTTGTATCGGAGTTCGGGCTTCGACTGGCTTGTGTTGCCCCTCAAGATATGCACCCAAGCCGCGAGACCGATCGACCACGCCCTTGCCAAAATGTAGTGACTGGGCTTCAAAGGCGCTGAGCGCTTGATCAATGTTGTCGGGTTGAGTGGCTAACGCCTGAGCTAGAGTTTGTGCATCAATCGCAGCCTTGGTGATGCCGCCACCGACGTGAGGTCTCGCAATAAACGCTGCGTCGCCGATTAACGCCACGCGCCCGAAAACTAGGCGTTCTGATTCAAGATCGTTGATGGCTTGAAAAAATGGCTGAGGCACTTGGCAAACAATACGGGCCAGTTGAGGCGCTAACAGTTTCGTTGCTGCGGCTTTGATCCCGACCGTTAATTCTTTGCGAATGAGTGGCGGGGCAATCGCGCTACCGTGGCAAACGCCTTGCTCATCCGTACACAGATTTTTTAAATCTTGCTCTGAGGCAGGGCGGTACCAGACGAAGTTGTAAGAGCGCTTGCCTCGAATATTTTCATTCGTTCGCCCTAGTACTGGATACGCTAAAAATTGCTCGCCTTCCGGAAAACCAAAGGCATAATTTTCAAAAATCTGAGCGTGATCTTCGGCAGAAAAATCGTTTTCGTCGACCATACCCCGCCAGGCGACATAGCCGGCATAAATGGGTTCGATCTCTGGAGCGTAGTGTTGCCGAACTGTCGAGCGCAGTCCATCCGCACCGACCAATAAGTCACCCGTTTCGCGACTGCCATCACTAAAAATCGCCGTGACACGATGATCGCTTTGCTCAAGGTTAACGAGCTGTTTGCCAGAGTGATACTCATCGGCAGCAATGAGATCTTTTAAGGCGTTATAGATTGTTGCCCACGCGCTCATGGTATGGAGTTGGTTGACCTCGTGCACCACCTCGCCTGAAGGCCCAAAACACAGCCGTCTTTTTAGCGGAATGCATTTGGCCTCGAGGTCTTGTATGCCCAAGCTCGCCATAATGTCAAACAGTTGGCGATACGTGCCAATGCCTGCCCCCCGACTTGCCAGATCGCCTTGTGTGCGCTCGTAGATTGAAACCTGCCACCCTTGCTTGCGTAATAAATTTGCTGCG
>CALCPT010000607.1 GCA_937897265.1 uncultured Alcaligenaceae bacterium | reverse complement strand
AATATCAGCACTATGTGGACCAGAGGCAGCTTTCCAGCCGTCTGGACGCGATTGTTGAGGATTGCGTGAATGCAGTGGGCGTGGAGGTCAACACAGCCTCAGAAGCCCTTCTGGCCCGAGTATCAGGCTTGAACAGCTCGGTCGCCAAATCGGTGGTGAACTATCGCAATGCCAATGGCCAGTTCAAAACGCGGATCACGGACGGTGAAGTACTGTGCGCCGTGGTCAAAACTGCCAAAGGCGCTGGCCCGGGTCGACATGCGCCCCCCAAGCCCCCGGCTTTTTTCGAACAAAGTGACGTTGTGGCCGGCTTGGCGCAAAGTGCGCGCGCAGGTCACGCCGGCCAGGCCGAGCGGCACATTGTTGGCATTGACGACCAGGTTTCCTCCCGCCGT
This sequence comes from uncultured Alcaligenaceae bacterium, assembly GCA_937897265.1. GTDB lineage: Bacteria > Pseudomonadota > Gammaproteobacteria > Burkholderiales > Burkholderiaceae_B > Zwartia. The sequence continues at coordinate 1,913 of CALCPT010000607.1, read as the reverse complement.
GGTCGCCAGCTTGGCGTCGGTGACGTCCCAGTTGATGCCGATGCGGCGCAGCACGCGCCCGTCCTCGCCGGTCACCGCGACCGAGCGCGACGCGAGCGTGCGGATCGTGCCGTCGTCGACGCGCTTTGCCAACTTCCAGAGCGCAATCGGTTTATGAAGGGCCTGTACGCCTGGGTAGGGTTTGAGTCTGAACCGATCACATATACGCCTGCCGAGCGCGAACATGGTCAAACCCACTACAGCGCGATCAAGTTACTGACTCTCGCGCTAGCTGGGCTCACTTCCTTTACGACTTGGCCCTTGCGTGCTGTGAGCCTATTTGGCTTTCTCGTTTCGATCTGCTCGTTTGTCTATGGGCTTTACATTGTTTTTGAATATTTTCTGTTTTCGAATCCGGTGAGTGGCTGGCCCACCATTGTGACAATCTTGTTGTTTTTCTCGGGCATCACTCTGATTTCGATCGGCATTGTCGGCGAGTACATTGCAAGAATCTTTGAAGAAGTGAAAGGGCGCCCACTCTATATCGTGCGCCGCTCAAGCGGTCGCCGCTTTCGTGAGTAATGCGGCGCAGCGGGGCGCGGCGCCAACGCTGATCCCTATCGTTTTTTGTGCCGACGACTTTGGACTTGAAGCCGGAGTTGATCAGGCGATTGTTGCGCTCGCCCAACTCGGGCGAATTAGTGCCACAGGTTGTCTAGTGCAAGCGCCCAACTTCGCGCAGTCTGCCAGGGCTCTTAAGGGCTTGCCGATTGACCTCGGGCTGCATTTGAACCTGACTGAGCGTCTAGGGCAAACCGGGCTATGCCTACCCCTAGGTCAATTACTGTTACGTAGCTATTCTGGCCTGCTTGCTAAGCAGGCTGTTGCCGAGCAAATAGAACGTCAGCTTGATTTGTTTGAAAAGCATGTTGGTCAGGCGCCTGATTTTATTGATGGACACTTGCATGTGCATCAGTTTCCGGTGGTCCGTGAACTCTTGTTGCAGGCGGTGCTCAGGCGTTACGCTCACAAGCTGCCCTGGATTCGCGATACCCGTGCAGCGCCGCTGTCCGCTCAGTTGCCCTTTATGCAACGCTTCAAGGCACAACTGATTGGGGCCTTGGGCGCTGCCAAGCTGACGCGCCAAGCTAAGCGATTGGGCATGCAAAGCAATCAAGGTTTTGCGGGGGCCTATGATTTTGATCGCCCGCATCCGGCTTACGAAACTATGCTCAATGCGTGGCTCGAGCAAGCCGCTTCGCACATGTTGTTTATGGTGCATCCAGCCACACAAGCTTCATCTGCGCTGGCCTTTGGGGCTGACCGTGTTGAAGAGTACCGAGTCCTGTCGAGCGACGCTTTCGCTGCACGGTTACAGCAAGGTCACTTGCAGATTACTCGTCTTTCAGCGCTTTTAGCTCATCACGTCCATAAAACTTGACGCCTAAGGCAATGCGCTCACGACCTTGCGAACGACGATGCCGATTGGTGTCGCGCAGAGAATACACGCAGCCACAATATTCTTGCTGATAAAACTCTTCGCGCTTACTGATCTCGATCATGCGAGCCGAGCCGCCGTGTTTGCGCCAGTTATATGTCCAGTACAGTAGCTGGTCGTAACGCGCTGCCGCGCGTTCGCCACTGGCGTTGATCTGATTCATGTCTTTCCAGCGCGAGATACCCAGCGAGCTTGTGATAGTGTCGTAGCCATGCTCGTAGGCATAGAGTGCAGTGCGTTCAAAGCGCATATCAAAACATTGCGTGCAACGCTCGCCGCGTTCGGGCTCGTTTTCAAGCCCTTTAATGCGCTCAAACCAATTGTCGACGTCGTAGTCGGCATCAATCATGCGAATGCCGTGTTTTTCGGCAAACCTGATATTTTCATTTTTAGATCGGAAGAGCGTCGTGTAGGGAAAGAGTGTCTTCGCCTGTGT
>CALCPT010000606.1 GCA_937897265.1 uncultured Alcaligenaceae bacterium | reverse complement strand
GATCTACACAGGCGAAGACACTCTTTCCCTACACGACGCTCTTCCGATCTGAGTCCCTCGATCTTGAGGCCCGCGGTGTTGCTCGTCACGACGGTGATGGAAAGGTGGTTTTTATTGAGGGCGCTCTGGCCTCAGAACGCGTCACGGCGAATATTTTTCGACGTAAACCCTCTTTTGAGATTGGTCGCGTTCAGGTCATTGTGCGCGAGTCATCGCAACGCGTGAAGCCCAAATGCGAGCACTTTGGGGTGTGCGGCGGCTGTGTGATGCAGCACCTTGACCCTGCCGCTCAAGTCGCCAGCAAGCAGCGAGTGCTCGAAGACAACCTCGCACATATTGGTAATGTTCGGCCTGAGCAAATGCTGCCGCCATTACACGGCCCCAGTTGGGGATATCGCTACCGCGCTCGGCTTTCTGTGCGCTGGGTAGCCAAAAAAGGTACCGTGCTAGTGGGCTTTCACGAGCGTAAAAGTAGCTTTGTTGCCGACATCAAAACGTGTCACGTTTTGCCTCCCCATGTGGCGGCGTTGCTCGTGCCGTTACGAGGCCTGATTATGGCGCTCTCTGCACCCGATCGCTTCGCTCAAATCGAAGTGTGTGTGGGTGATGCGGTGACCGCGTTAGTGTTACGCCATCTTGATCCCTTAAGCGCCGCCGAGATCGCCACGTTGCGAGCTTTTGCTGCCGAGCACAACATTCAGTGGTGGTTACAGTCAAAGGGCCCGGATACCGTGCACGCCCTTGAGCCCGAAGATGAACACAAGCTTGGTTATTATTTGCCCGAGTTTGGGCTTCGTATGCCCTATCGTCCGACTGACTTCACGCAGGTGAATCATCAGATTAACCGCGTGTTGGTGTCGCGCGCCTTAAGCCTGCTCGACGTGCAGCGCACCGATCGCGTTGCAGACATGTTTTGCGGTTTAGGTAATTTCACGCTGCCCTTGGCAACACAGTGCCATGAGGTTGTCGGCGTCGAGGGCAGTGCGTCGTTGACTGAACGTGGCGAGCAGGCTGCTGTACAGGCAGGCATATTGAATGCAAAATTTCAAACACTGAATTTATTTGAAGTCGATCAGGTCTGGCTGCAAAGTTTGGGGCATATTGATCGTATGCTGATCGACCCGCCGCGCGAAGGCGCCTATGCCCTGGTACAAGCGTTGGCTGCCGTCACCGAGCAAGAGCGCCCGGTGCGGATTGTGTATGTGTCGTGCAACCCGGCTACGTTAGCCCGAGATGCTGACGTGCTGGTCAACCAAGCGGGCTATCATCTACGCAGTGCGGGCGCAATTAATATGTTTCCGCACACCAGTCACATCGAGTCGATCGCGGTGTTTGAGCGTAAACACTGAAGCGAACGGTTGTTGGCTTCACGCGTCGTGACATCCCAAGCCAGTTGTTAGCTTGGGGGTCTCGAACCCAGTTCTCTTGATCGACTTCGTTCGTCGTCTAAACCTGCTAGATTTAGAGCGAATGATTAGAGAGGCTGTATGACGTGGGTTTGCGCCAAGATTTTTTCAGCAGCTTGGCGTACGCGCGCAGGCGCAGTCCCTCCGATATGATCACGTGCGGCAACCGAGCCTTCAAGGGTGAGCACCTGATGTACATCATCGCCAATTGACGCATGAAATACGCGTAACTCGGCCACAGTTAAATCAGCCAAATCGCAACTCTTTTTCTCGCACTCGCGCACGGCATGCGCGACGGCCTCGTGCGCATCACGAAACGCGACGCCGCGTTTGACTAGATAGTCGGCTAGGTCTGTTGCTGTCGCAAAACCCTGTAAGGCCGCAGCACGCATTGCAGCGGGCTTGACCTGAATACCAGCAATCATGTCGGCAAAAATAGTAAGCGTGTCGCGCACGGTGTCTGCGGTATCAAACAAGCCTTCTTTGTCTTCTTGATTATCTTTGTTGTAGGCCAGCGGCTGGCCTTTCATTAGTGTCAGCAAGCCCACTAAGTTGCCATTGACCCGACCCGTTTTGCCCCGCGCAAGTTCGGGCACATCGGGGTTCTTTTTTTGCGGCATGATCGAGCTGCCGGTGCAAAAGCGATCGGGTAAGTCGATGAAACCAACACGCGGGCTCATCCAGATGATGAGTTCTTCTGAGAGCCTTGAGATATGCGTCATGATCAACGCGCAGGCGCTGCAAAACTCAATCGCAAAATCGCGGTCAGAGACTGCATCAAGCGAATTTTGACAGACGTCATCAAAGCCCAAGAGCGATGCGACCATGGGGCGATCAATCGGAAAACTCGTGCCAGCGAGAGCAGCTGCGCCCAACGGCAACAGGTTGACGCGCTTGCGGCAATCTTCAAGCCTGCTGGCATCGCGCCCAAACATCTCGGCATACGCCAGAAGGTGGTGACCGAAGGTGACCGGCTGGGCCACTTGCATGTGTGTAAAGCCTGGCAAAATCGTGTCGGCTTGCTGCAGCGCAACAGTGGCAAGGGCGCGACGCAGCGCCTTCAGTAGGTCGCCGAGCTGATCGATTTCGTTGCGCAGCCACAAACGGATATCGGTTGCGACTTGATCGTTACGCGAGCGTCCGGTGTGCAGGCGCTTGCCCGCGTCGCCGACAAGCTCAACTAAACGCTTTTCAATATTGAGGTGGACGTCTTCGAGGTCAAGGAGCCAAGTGAAGGTCTCGGCTTGGATTTCACTTTGGATCTGGGCCATACCGCGCTCGATGTCGGCTAAATCTTGAGCGGTAATGACCTTGACGGCTGCCAACATCTTGGCGTGGGCAAGTGAGCCTTGTATGTCGACCAACGCCAGGCGTTTGTCAAAGTCGACCGAGGCCGTGTAGCGTTTGACGAGCTCAGAAACAGGCTCTGAAAAGCGGGCAGACCAAGCTTCAGCTTTTTTATCAAACTGATTATGTGGGGTGTTTTGGGTGTTTTTCATGATGGTTGGATTATAGAGTGCTGCGCTGACCTCGCAGGCGTGCGATAATTTTCGGACAATAACTCGTATCACCGGAATCTTCATGTCTGCCGTCAAGGTCAGCATTGCACAAATTAATGCTTTAGTGGGTGACTTATCAGGAAATGCGCAACGTGTGCTCGAAGCTGCCCGCATCGCGCACGCCGCCGGCGCCCAGGTACTGTTAACGCCTGAACTTGTACTTACGGGCTACCCCCCCGAAGATCTGTTGCTCAGGCCCTCATTTGTTGCCTCGTGTGATCAGGTGCTGAAAGACTTGTGTGCCAGTTTGGCAAACTTGGCTGGGCTGCATGTCGTGGTGGGGCACGTGACCAGTCAAAATGGCTTGTTGCGCAATGCCGCCTCGGTGTTGGTGGACGGCGCCGTGTTAGGCACGTATTTCAAGCGCGAGCTACCCAATTACGCGGTGTTCGACGAGCAGCGCTATTTCACCGCGGGCGAGCAGCCTTTCACATTCAGTGTGGCGGGCGTCTGTTTTGGCGTCAATATTTGTGAAGACATCTGGTTTGACGCTGCGCCCGAGGCGGCGGCTCAGCAGGGCGCTCAAACTTTGCTTGTGCTCAATGCTTCGCCGTACAACCTTGGTAAATACTCACAACGCCTTGACGTGGCGCGCCGTTGTGTGAGTCGCACGGGCTGCTCGTTGGTGTATGCCAATTTGGTCGGCGGGCAAGACGAACTGACGTTTGACGGCGCTTCGTTTGCAATGAACGCGAACGGCATGTTGGTCAACAGGCTGCCAGAGTATACGAGTGCACTAAGTTTAATCGAGGTTTCGGGCAATGGCACCTTAGCCGCCTGCGTTTCGACAGAAGCAGGCTTGGTCGCGCAAGCGTTAGCGCCCGAACTCGGCGTTGAAGCTCAGGTCTGGCAAGCACTGACGACCTGTTTGGCTGACTATGTCAAAAAGAACGGTTTTCGTACCGTCATACTTGGCCTGTCAGGCGGCATTGACTCAGCTGTGGTGATGGCCATTGCAGTCGATGCCTTAGGTGCAGAAAACGTTCACGCTGTGATGATGCCCTCGCGTTACACCGCCGACATCTCACAGATTGACGCGCGAGACATGGTGAAGCGTCTAGGCGTTGGCTATGAAGAGATTGCCATCGCAGATTTAGCCGCAAGTTTTGATCAAGTCTTGAGCCCGATGTTTGCTGGTAAGGCCTTAGATGCGACCGAAGAAAACATTCAGGCGCGTTTGCGTGGGATGTTGTTGATGGCCTTGTCGAACAAGTTTGGGCATCTTGTGCTGACAACGGGCAACAAGTCTGAACTTTCAACCGGCTATTGCACACTCTATGGCGATATGGCGGGTGGTTTTGCCGTGCTCAAAGATGTTGCTAAAACCTTGGTCTATCGCTTGGCGCGTTGGCGTAATGTGCAGTCTGAGGTGATCCCCGAGCGTATTATTACGCGCCCCCCATCGGCTGAGTTGCGCCCCGATCAAACTGATCAAGATAATTTGCCCGAATACGACGTGATTGACGGTATTATTGAGCGCTATGTTGAGCAAAATCAGTCTGCAGCGCAAATTGTGGCCGCCGGTTTTGAGCGCGCTGCGGTAGAGCAAATTGTGCGACTGATTCGTATCAACGAGTACAAGCGCAAGCAAAGCCCACCCGGTCCACGCATCACTGGTCGGGCCTATGGGCGCGATTGGCGTTATCCTTTATCAAACGGTTTTCGTGAAACTTTTTAACTTTTTTGCACAGGATCTATCTTGAAGCAAGTTACCGCAATCATTAAACCTTTTAAGCTTGACGAAGTCCGTGAGGCGTTGGCCGAGGTCGGTGTCAATGGGTTAACCGTGACAGAGGTCAAAGGATTTGGTCGCCAAAAAGGTCACACAGAGCTGTATCGTGGTGCCGAATACGTGGTCGATTTTTTACCCAAGATCCGCGTTGAAATG
>CALCPT010000605.1 GCA_937897265.1 uncultured Alcaligenaceae bacterium | reverse complement strand
AGCTATTAAATTGTCGTTTCATTCTCGTTTTCCTCTTTACCAGTTAATAAAAATATTACTTTGCTACCCTAATATAAAAACATTGGTTTTTACATTAGTGATAACGTTAATCGCCGTACGTCTTGCCAAACAATACCCATGCTTTTCCATCAAAACGCGCTAACTGCATACGCTCGATAGGATAGAAATCAGTGGGGCTAGTTTGTACATTCACACCGGGTAATAGCAACGGCAATCTCAAATCATTAATGTTTGCCGCTTGCTTCATAATGTTTTCACGCGTAAGGTTGTTACCCGCCTGCTTAATCACGTGCGCAACAGTTTGGGCGTTGATATAGCCTTGAATATAAAAGCCATCTGTCGGATCTCCGCCCGGCATGTACTTTTGAAACCATGCTTGGTATTCAAGTAAGGCCTTGTCATCCTTCCATTGGGGGTCGCTCGGGTCTTTAAAGAACGCCGAGGTAATTAAGCCCACTGTGTTTTCAATTCCAGCAGGCGCCAGAACACCACCGATCGAACTCGATACTTGCCAAACATACTGTGTTGGTTTCCAACCCAGTTCTGCAATTTTTTTCATACTTTGCGCGGCAAACTTTGGTCCGCTGCCATGAATAAAAACGTCTGCACCTGAGGCTTTCAGTTTCACAATTTGACTATCAACCGTCGGATCGGTTGTTTCGTACGTCTCGCGCGCGACCAACATATCTTTTTTTGCGCCTAACCCAGCTTCAAGGCCCGCTAACAAATCTTTGCCCGAGTCATCATTTTGATAAAGCAACGCAATCTTTGCATTTGGCTGGTTATCTAAGATCGCCTGTGCAAACACTTTACCTTCGCTGATGTAGTTTGGCTGCCAACCCATCGTCCAAGGATAGTTTTTAGGATCACCCCATTTCGAAGCACCTGTTTGTACAAATAGTTGCGGCACTTTTTTCTGATTCATGTACTTATGAATCGCAGAGTTCGGCGCAGTACCTAGTGGTGCAAAGAAAAATAATACTTTTTCTTGCTCAACCAACTTACGCGCTTGCTCAAGCGTCTTAGGCGGCGCAAAACCATCGTCTACCGTAATGAAATTAATCTTACGGCCGTTAATGCCACCCTCATCATTGAGCTTTTTAAAGTAACCCGCCTGTGCCTTACCAAACGAACCATAAGCCGAAAAAGGGCCTGAATAGGGATTGGTATTGCCGATTTTGATTTCTTTGTCTGTGGCACCCGGATCATAAGGTTGCGCGTTCGACACAAAAGTTGCGCAAGCTAAGAGAGTTGATGAGAGAACGATACTGAACCGATTGAGCTTTAGTTTCATGTTTGTCCCTTTTTTGTCATTTTTTTCAAGATACCCATTACTCCGTTTGGTGCCGCATAAGCAAGCGCCAACAGCATCGCACCGTATACCGCCCAAGGCGCAGATTTTGAGATCTCGTCGGCAACGTTTGGCACAAACTGTATAAATACTGCCCCAAAAATAGCACCCGAGATCGAACCCAAGCCCCCTACCACCACGCCTACCAACAAACTAATCGACAAGAACGCCGGAAAACTATCCGGTGCGATGTAGGCCACCGCCAAGGCGCTCAATGCACCCGCAATCCCGGTATACGCGGCTGACAAACCAAAGGTCGCGGTTTTAACGAACGTTAAATTAACGCCCAAGGCAGCCGCAGCCGTTGGCTGATCTCGTATGGCCATGATTGCGCGCCCCACCCGCCCATTTAGCAAGTTATGAGCCATCCAAAATAATCCAATCGAGATCGCCAAAATCACAAAATACAGCCAACGATCTTCACTCAGATCGTTGCCAAAAAGCACGAACTGAAAAGGCGGTGTCGGTTTCTCAAGCACAATGCCCTGCACGCCACCCGTCCAGTGTTCGATCGCTTTGTATTTAAGGAGCTGTGGGGTCGCAATTGCCAGAGCAAACGTTGCCAGCGCAAGGTAGTGACCAGCCAGCCGAAGGGCTGGAAACCCCATCAGTACGCCCATCACTAAACACACAACACCGGCGATCGGAATTGTCAGGTATGAAGACATCCCCAACTGCGAGATCAAAATTGCTGAGGTGTAGGCCCCGACCGCATAGAACGCGCCGTGCCCTAACGAGATTTGACCACCGTAGCCTGTCAAAATATTCAGCCCCAAAATCGCGATCGCATAGATCAGGACCAGGTTGACTTGAAAGACCCGAAAATCTTCAATCAAAAAGGGCAACAAGAACAAGGCAATTGCAGATAAGACAAAGATTATTTTTTTTGAAGTGGCAGACATGTTGGCTCTCTTAGACGCGCGAGAAAATCGGTTTGCCAAAAAGGCCGTAGGGTCGGAAGATCAAAATTGTGACGATCAAAATCAACGCCATGGTGAGCTTTAAGTCGCTACCAATCACGTAAGCACCCAAGATGTTTTCAAGCACTCCGAGGATGACGCCGCCGACGACAGCACCCCACGCGCCAGAATTGAACCCTTGGTGCCATGCACCTCGATCCCCGAGGATGCATAGGGATGGGTAAAACTTTCATGGCTGAACACCATCGCACCCGACGGCATGGCCCAGACCGACATCGCGGAATCTTCAACCCCTTGGCCCAGACCGGTTGCATCCATATGCGCCACGACCGAAACCGGATCTTCGTCCAGCAGAAACCGCGCGACCTCCTGGCTGATCGGCTCGTCTTCCTGTTCGGCCTTGGGCGCGGCGGGCAGCAGGTCCTCTGTGGTCACCTCTTCCGGGGTGTTCGCCCGGCGCCAGGCCATGGCGCCCGCGCCCATGCCGATCTCGGCGATCAGCCGGACTACTTCTTTGCGGTAGAAGCGCAGCGCATGGCCGATCTGGCGCAATTGCGCCACCACCATGCCCGGGCCCTGATAGCCGTAGCCGCAGCCGATGGAGCCCACGGCCCGACCGTCGAAATAGACGCGGGAATCGGCGCGCATTTCTTCCGTATAGTCGATGGCGTTCTTCACGAGGCCCGAGACGCCGCCATGATAGCAGGGCGAGGACAGGATCACGCCGTCGGCGCGGCGCAGGTCTTCGATCATATGGCGCGCCTGATCGGTCATGCCGGCGGGATCGGGATCATACATCGGCAGCGCGAGATCCTTGCCGCCATAGAGCTTCGTCTCCGCGCCCAACGTGCGGGCGTGGGCGAGCGCGAACGCCAAAGCCTGTTCGGAGGACGAGCCGGGGCGGGTGGTGCCGCCGATGCCGACGATGAAGGGTTTGCGCTGACTCATGTATATCCTCGACCTGTTGGATGGATCCGGTTT
>CALCPT010000604.1 GCA_937897265.1 uncultured Alcaligenaceae bacterium | reverse complement strand
ACAGACCAAGCCGATACCGGTGTGCCGGTAGCTGAACTCAAAAGCATTGGTGAAGCACTGACGCAAACGCCTGACGGCTTTACGCCGCATACGCTTGTGACAAAGTTGCTCAACGATCGTCGTGCCATGGCGCGTGGCGAGCTAAACCTCGATTGGGGTATGGGCGAGCATCTGGCCTTTGCAACGCTGTTGAAGGCGGGCTATGCGATCCGTATCACAGGTCAAGACTCAGGTCGCGGTACCTTCACCCATCGACACGCCGTATTGCATGATCAAAACCGTGAACGTTGGGATGATGGCACGTACATTCCGCTGCAAAACGTCTCTGCTGAGCAGGCACCGTTTACTGTGATTGACTCGGTCTTGTCCGAAGAAGCCGTGTTGGGCTTTGAGTATGGTTACTCTTGTGCTGATCCCAATACGCTCACGATTTGGGAAGCCCAGTTCGGCGATTTCGTGAACGGTGCTCAAGTCGTGATCGATCAGTTCATCGTGTCCGGTGAGGCGAAGTGGGGCCGTCAGTCTGGTTTGACCATGATGCTGCCGCATGGCTATGAAGGTCAAGGGCCTGAGCACTCATCAGCGCGTATCGAACGCTTCTTGCAATTGTGCGCCGACAACAATATTCAGGTTGTGCAACCAACGACAGCGGCGCAGATTTTCCATCTGTTGCGTCGTCAGATGGTACGCCAGTTCCGTAAGCCTCTGGTGATTTTGACACCTAAGTCACTGCTGCGTAACAAAGATGCAGGTTCTGCTCTTAAAGAGCTGTCTACCGGTCGGTTTCAGCCAATTATCCCTGAGCTCGATCAGCAGATTAAAGCGGCTTCGGTTAAACGCGTTCTCGTGTGCTCGGGCAAGGTGTACTACGACTTAGTGCATGGTCGTGCTGATCGCAAAGACGATTCGGTTGCGATTATTCGCGTTGAGCAGCTGTATCCCTTTGCACACAAAACCTTTGAAGCCGAGTTATGCAAGTATCCCAAGGCAACTGAGGTGGTTTGGGTGCAAGACGAGCCGCAAAATCAAGGTCCTTGGTTTTACGTGCAACACCACCTTTATCAGAACATGTCAGCCGGCCAAAAGCTGGGTTATGCCGGTCGTCCCGCGTCGGCCTCGCCCGCCGTTGGTTATCTTGCAAAGCATCAAGAACAGCAAAAGGCGTTGGTTGATCAAGCCTTTGGCAAGTTCAAAGTGTTCATGTTGACCAAATAATCTAGCCTAAGCAACTTTACCGAAATACTACGATCCCTCACGGAAAAAAAATGGCAATCACCGATGTAGTTGTGCCCCAACTGTCTGAGTCTGTATCTGAAGCAACCTTATTAACCTGGAAGAAAAAGCCCGGTGAGGCAGTCACCGCTGACGAAATTCTGATTGAAGTTGAAACCGATAAAGTTGTGCTAGAGGTACCGGCTCCTGCATCGGGTGTGTTTACAGAAATCGTACGTGCCGATGGCAGCATGGTCGTGTCCGGAGAAGTGATCGCTCGTATCGACACTGAGGGTAAAGCGGTTGCCGCAACGGCTGCGCCAGCCAGTGCTGCCGCAGCTGCCCCAGCGGCGGTCGCAGCACCGGCAGCGGCCTCTGCCGGCAGCGCTGGTGTAGCGTCGCCAGCCGCGGCGAAAATTCTTGCCGAAAAAGGCGTTGCAGCATCAAACGTTGCTGGCTCGGGTCGTGACGGCCGTATCACCAAGGGTGATGCGCTTGGCGCATCAGTGGCTCCTGCCGCTGCGCCAGCTAAGGCTGCTCCTTTGGCAAACCCCTCAGTGCCAATGACACAATCTCTTGATGGTCGCCCCGAGCAGCGCGTGCCCATGAGCCGCCTGCGCGCGCGCGTGGCCGAGCGCCTGCTGCAGTCGCAGTCCAGCAACGCCATCCTGACCACCTTCAACGAAGTGAACATGGCGCCCGTGATGGAGATGAGGAAGCGCTTCCAGGAGAAG
>CALCPT010000603.1 GCA_937897265.1 uncultured Alcaligenaceae bacterium | reverse complement strand
TTAGTCGAGATCGGTGCTGAAAGCACCTCAAGCTCACGCTCCTCAAGCAGTAGTGGCGGTGGCCTGATCGCGCTGGATGCGGATCCCGATAACGCTGACAGCCAAAAGCCAGATGTTTATACCCCGCCCTCAAGCAATTTCTATCTGTACTTTGGTATCACGAGCGTTTTAACCCTATTGCTACTCATCAACTACTACCGCAAATTGCGGGACGAGCAATTTGAGATTCTCAAACTTCTCGTCGAATCGGTGATGCCGTTAGGTATTTTGACGATCGTCGTGCTTGCAGTGATCTTGCTCGGCATTACGACAGCAACGGAATCAGCGGCCATCGGTGCTGCCGGTGCCTTCTTGCTAGCGTGGTCGTCCGGTTCGTTTACCTTTGAACGCATGAAGCAAGCCGTCTTCTTGACGACCAAAACCACCTCGATGGTTTGTTGGTTGTTTGTCGGCTCAGCCTTGTTTTCGGCGGTATTTGCAATTTTGGGTGGTCAACAAATTATCGAGAGCTGGGTGCTCGGAATGAATCTGTCACCCCTGCAATTTATGCTGCTGTCGCAGGCCTTGATTTTTGTGCTGGGTTGGCCACTTGAATGGACAGAAATCATTGTGATTTTTGTGCCGATCTTTTTGCCTATGCTGTCACACTTTAATATCGACCCGATCCTTTGGGGCACGTTGGTATTTGTGAACTTGCAAGCTGCGTTCTTGTCGCCACCCGTGGCCATGTCAGCGTTTTATCTGAAGGGCGTTGCGCCTCCACATGTCACGCTCAATCAGATTTTCGCGGGCATGATGCCTTATATGTTCATTGTCATCATCTGCATGGCAATTATGTATGTGTGGCCAGGCATGACCTTGTGGCTCCCTAAATATCTCTATGGTGGTGGTTAAAACAATATGTCAGCAGAAGCCAAACTTAAAGAACTTGGGCTGCAATTGCCCACGCCCCCTGTGCCCGTCGCAAGTTATGTGCCTTGGCGCAGAGCCGGTCAATTACTTTATCTCTCGGGCCAAGGCCCGCGCGATGAAGCTGGCAACATCAGCGTCGGGCGCTTGGGTCGCGACTGCTCGGTCGAGCGCGGCTACGCCGATGCTCGGCGTGTGGGGTTACAACTTTTATCCACAATACGCGCAGCAATCGGTTCACTCGATCATGTTGAAGCAGTCATCAAATTGTTAGGCATGGTCAACGCCGAGCCCGACTTTGGCGATCAACCAAAGGTGATTAACGGCTGCTCTGATGTGCTGATCGAAGTGCTTGGTGAGCGTGGTAAGCATGCACGCTCAGCGGTTGGCATGGGATCACTACCCGGCGCAATGACCGTCGAAGTCGAGGCGATTATTTTAATTAAAGACGGGTTTTAGGCTTTGATACCGAAGCTTTTGCGATTAAAAATCTCGACGCCTACCAATGCGGCGGCTCCTGTGGTAAGTTAAAGCCCTCACAAAACCAATACAGACAAGCCATGAACACATCAGCAGCCATCCAAAAAGTTGACGCCATTATTATTGGTTCGGGCTTTGCGGGCATGTACCAGCTACACAGCCTGCGCGACAAACTTGGGCTCAACGCTAAAGTGATCGAGCGCGGTGCAGGTGTGGGCGGCACGTGGTACTGGAATCGCTACCCCGGGGCGCGTTGCGACTCTGAAAGCCACACCTATATGTACTATTTCTCGAAAGAGCTTGTACAAGAATGGGAATGGTCAGAACGCTACCCCCAGCAACCTGAGATCCTGCGTTATCTGAACTTTGTCGCCGACAGACTCAACCTGCGCTCAGACATCCAACTCAACACGGCCATGACGCAGGCGCATTTCAATGAGTCAACCAATCGCTGGCTCGTCACAACTGACACGGGCGAGCAATACGACGCTCAGTTCTTAATTACTGCGGTTGGGTGCTTGTCTAACGCCAACGTGCCTAAAATCCCAGGCATCAGTGACTTTAAGGGCGACTGGTACCACACGGGCCAGTGGCCGCACGAGGGCGTTGACTTCACAGGCAAGCGCGTTGGGATTATTGGCACCGGTTCAACCGGTATTCAGGCCATCCCTGTAATCGCGGCACAAGCCAAGCACCTCACCGTCTTTCAACGCACAGCAAATTACAGTCTGCCTGCACGGCATCATCCCCTGAGCGACGAATTTAAAGAGTACGCCAAAAAGCATTCTGCCGACATCTACAAAGTAATGACCTCAAATACAAATGGTCATGCTTTTTATATCGATGATCGCTCAGCCATTGAAACACCCGCAGACGTCCGGCAAAAAACCTACGAAGAAAAGTGGGAAATGGGCGGCTTTCAATTCAGAGCGTCGTTCCGTGACTTACTGACCGATGAAGCAGCCAACAAAACTGCTGCAGACTTTATCCGCCAAAAAATTCGCGGAATCGTCAAAGACCCGAAAGTGGGCGAGATTCTGTCTGACATCGATCACCCCTTTGCAGGTAAACGGCCACCGATTGATGACCATTACTTCGAGACTTATAACCGCGACAATGTCTCGCTTGTTGATTTGCGTTCAGCACCTATCGAAAAAATTACTGCCAAGGGAATTAAAACCACTGAGCAAGAGTACGAAGTCGACATTATCGTATTTGCTACGGGCTTTGATGCAATGACGGGTTCGCTCGTCAGGTTAGATATCGTAGGTCGCAATAAACGAACCTTGAAAGACTACTGGAGTGCCGGCCCCAAGACGAATCTGGGGCTTCAGGTGCCAGGCTTTCCAAATATGTTCACCATCACCGGCCCAGGCAGCCCGTCAGTGCTAAGCAATATGCCGCCCACCATCGAGCAGCACGTCGAGTGGATCAGCGATTGCATCAGCAAAATGAAAGCTAAAGGCTTGAATTGCGTCGAAACCAGCGAAGCTGCGAGCGAAGCTTGGCAAAAAGAGGTTGACCGCGCTGCCCAGGCAACATTGCTACCGAAGGTCAAACACTCTTGGTATTTAGGTGCGAACGTGCCTGGCAAACCACAGGTGTTCATGCCCTACGCGGGCGGCTTTGCCCATTACCGCACCATTTGCGATAAGGTGGCCAGCGAGGGCTATACAGGCTTTCAAATGAGCTAAACAGCTTACGTCCTGACGAACTCTTATTTTGCTAAATATAATTTTATTTTTTCAAAAGTTAGTGTTCACTTCAGTACGGGTTGGTCCACATCCCTAGTAGTGCGATAATCGCTCTACTAGGGATTTCTACTTACCTTTCAACTTTTTCTCATCCACGACTAAGGTTCTGCGTTCATGGCACAAAATCTCGATCTGCTGAAAATCGCTCAAGAAGAGCAAAACGGCGACCTCTTTAAAATGCTTGATGGCATTTACAAGCGCTCGGCCATTAAACCGACCGATTGCCCCGATGCAATCATCTGGGAAGGCGGCAGCACCGCTGGCGGCGTCAAACCCGTTGCCCACGCGTTTACCGATATGTTTGCCTTGAACGGCACACTGATGGCACTTGACGTCTTAGGCCTGCCGTTTTTAGGCGTCCCGATGATGGCGCAGTTTCGCCACGACAGTAAGCTTGCCTCACTCGAGTGGTTTGGCAAACTCGACTACACCGCGCTGAAGTGGTCAACTGCCGGTGACTTCATGGTCAACGAGGGTGGTAAAAAAGTTGTGGTCAATGGCAAATCAGCCAATGCTCCTTTGCGCACTGCTGCAGGCGTTTATTGCAACGTGCGCCCTTACGGTGGCATCACTAGCATCCGCTTTATGCCTGGCCTGCC
Source organism: uncultured Alcaligenaceae bacterium (assembly GCA_937897265.1). Taxonomy (GTDB): domain Bacteria; phylum Pseudomonadota; class Gammaproteobacteria; order Burkholderiales; family Burkholderiaceae_B; genus Zwartia. The sequence goes on along the minus strand of CALCPT010000603.1, from coordinate 1,445 downwards.
TTACTCGCAAGACAAAAAGAAATTCAAAGTTGATCCAGCCACTGGCGTGATTCACTCTGAAATGAACACACCCGGCATTCGTATGGCTTATGCAGCGCGTTTGTTCTTGAAGATGGTCCATGAAACGGGCCAAATCGGTCGTGTCGCTACCAAGCCCACACAGGCTCAAGAAGACGCGATCAACGCCGGCATCATGCGTTGGCTGATGCAAGGCACAAAGTTCAAACTTAAGCGTCAGTACACCGTTGATGCATACGAAGAACACCGCGCTAACGTCGACGCCATTGTTGCCTGCCTGCCCAAAGACTTCAAAGATGGTATGGAAAACTGGGGCGGCGACATTTACGAACATATTTCAGACACAAACTTTGGTTTGTTGCTGCATGACATGATTCGTCAACGCCCTTGCATCGTTTACGCAACCGATCTTGATGGCGACCGCCTGACAGACTTGATGGCGGATGCACCCGACGTGTTACGCGACTGGGGCCAAATTATCATCGATCGCGTTGGCGCTAAAGTCGACATGAAAAAACTGTGGGTCGATATGGGCTTCACCATGACCAACGGTAAAGATATGACCAGCGTGATGTATCGCGTGCATGGCGCTCCGATCTATGAGCAGACTCTTGGCTCTGCCGACGCAATGTTATTGCGCTTGTTAGATGGCGACGAGACCGTTGGTGGCGAAAAGCAACCCTACGATCCACGCATTCACTTTGTGTTGATTAACGAAGCATACAAAGCAGCGAACCCAGGCAACAAACAGTTGTCTGATTGGCTCGACGCACAGCTTGCCACCTTCGACAAAATCTATGGTGACAAGCGCCCACGTTACTTAGATGGTTACACACAACTCAAGGCCGCGATCAAGCCTTGGGGCACTGCTTAAGTCGCAGTTGCTGTTAAATGAAAGCGAGCGCATAACCTGCGCTCGCTTTTTTATGTGCGCGAACATTCGTCTGCGCCATGCTGTCGCGAACGAGACTAGACGTCAACGACACCCTCAGACCAAGGTATGCCTTAGTAAATCTAAACAATCTTCAGCATTTGTTGAATTTTCAACTCTTTCGATCAGCACTGGGTATACTTTCCCTCCGCTTAATTCGAACACCACCATCTGTGCAGCTCATTTGGATCTCAGGATCAACCTCGACCGTCAAAAAAATTAATATCTCACGCAAAAGTTTATTGCGTTGGTCGGCATTCGCTTGCGCGTGTCTGATCTTGTTTGGTGTGGGTATTCATTTTTTTGGCTTCAGAATTGCCCTTCAAATCAAACCTGAGTTGGCTCGCTCAATGGGCGATGTCATCACCGCCGAAGAGCAAAACATTCTTCACGCGCAGCACCAAGCGCAACTCGCGCGCCTCACGCAGCAACATCAAGCGGCACTTGATAAACGTGCAAAAGAATTAGCAGACGCAGAAACACAGCACCACAAACA
>CALCPT010000602.1 GCA_937897265.1 uncultured Alcaligenaceae bacterium | reverse complement strand
ATCATCCGAGAAAAAGCGAAGGTCCACCACAAAAGCGATACCAGCAAGCCCAACGGCGGAAACAACCAAAAGGGTAGCGTTAACACCCAGCCTAATAAAAAAACCACACTCACCCACAGTGCGTTCCAGAAGCTCACGACAAAGCCATATTCGCCCTGCTTGGTCACGTCCGCGTAGCGATGGCGCGATAAATGCGAAACCACCAAAGGCATCACAAATACCGCCGCTACGGCTAGACCAAGAATCCCCGAAGCGGGCAACAGTAACAAGAGCGCGGTCAGGGTCAGCAACCAGGCTTTGACCGACAATAACGAAAATAAACCGAGCGATACCAGCCATTCGTTGGCGTCGATCAAGACACTAGAGTCCGTCACTTGCTGGGTCAGCCAGGCAGTGAGAGGCCCCAGTGCCACAGAGACCAGCACAATCACCGCCCCCAGCACAATCAAAAAGGGCATCAACATGGCAAACAACATGCGAGGGTGACATTGCGAAGCCAGTGCGCGACCGAACGCCTGACCCACCCCCTGTAAGCCGAGCGATTGCTCCATAATTTGGGGTTGCTGCCTTGTTTGGGTAGGATTCAACGTGAAATTCTCCGAAAAACAGATAGTGCAACAGGTACACGTGCGCCGCCAGCGACCCGAGCCAGACACGCAAACGAGGCTATCATAGACAAACCTGATCCTTTATGCTGTCAAAAACGTGTTTCTTCCAAACTCACCAACACTTGCCCAAGCCCTCGAGCGGCCGGGGCTCACTGTCGTCATATGTTTTTGTGCAGCCTGGTGCGATGCCTGCAAAGCCTACCAACCAAAATACGAGGCGCTCGGTCAGCAACATCCTGACATTTGTTTCATCTGGGCAGACATTGAGGATTATCCCGAACTACTGGGCGATGAAGACGTTGAGAACTTTCCGACAATCGCGATTGTGCAAGATCATCAGGTTCGTTTTATGGGGACCATACTGCCCCATATCGAACACCTAAGTCGCTTGATTCAGACGATGCAAACGCCGGGTCAGCCGCAACGCAGTGGATTACCTGAAGACTTAATTGAGCAGTTAAAAACTCTTAGTCAAACATCCTAACTTCGTGTCAGGCTTTTTTTTGCGCAGCCCCGAGCAACAACCCCACCGGACGTTTCGTTAGTAACGAAGGCTTTTTCACCGAGGTGACTGGCGCCTGCGCGGCAGCAGCCACCGAGGCGGCTGAAGGCTGATACGGCTTTGTAAAAAAATCATCAATCGGCTTAGCTGGTGCACTGTAGCGGCTTGGTCGCGCGCCACGTTCTGAGCGCTCGCCATAACCACCTCGCGCACTCGGGTTACGCTCAGAACTCGACGCGCCAGAGCTACGCTCTGACCCGAAGCTCGAACGACCGGTACGCGAATCGTCGCGCGAAACGCCCCGCGCCAGTAACTCGCTCGGGATGTCGAGCGTGGCACGCACGATCGAATTTTTAATGAGCTTTTCAATATCGAGCAGGTATTTTTCTTCGGCCGGAGCAAACAGTGAGATCGCCTCACCCAATGCCCCCGCACGGCCTGTGCGACCAATGCGGTGAACGTAATCTTCGGCGCTGTGTGGTAAATCGTAATTAATCACGCACGGCACACCCGCCACATCCAAGCCGCGCGCAGCCACGTCGGTAGCGACCAACACTTCTAACTCGCCGGCCTTAAACGCTTCAAGCGCCTTCATTCGATCGGCTTGAGTTTTGTCGCCATGAATCGATTCAGCCCGTACGCCATCAATTTCAAGTTGACGTGCCAGACGACTCGTACCGATTTTGGTATTTGAAAACACAATCACTTGTTTGAGGCCACGAGATTTGACCAAGTGCACCACGGCTGCCCGCTTGGTATCACCCGACATCGCGTACGCAATTTGCGTGACCGTATCGGCGGTGGCGTTGCGGCCTGCCACTTCAATTTCAATTGGGCTATTTAAATAGGTACGACCAAGTTTACGAATATCGTTGCTAAACGTTGCCGAGAACAGCAAGGTTTGCCTAGGTGTTGGCAATAAACGGATGATTCGTTCGAGATCGGGCAAAAAACCCATATCAAGCATGCGGTCGGCTTCATCCAAGACCAAAATGCCGACCTGGCTAAGATTAACGTTGCGTTGCTCAACATGATCGAGCAAACGCCCGGGCGTCGCGATCAAGACTTCGCAACCATTGCGCAACGCCTCTTTTTGCGGATTAATGTCGACCCCACCAAACACCACCGTCGAGCGCAGCGGCGTGAGCTTGCTGTAGCGCTTCACACTGTCTGCCACCTGGTCTGCGAGCTCGCGGGTCGGCGTCAAAATCAAAGCACGCACAGGATGGCGAGCAGGCGACGCGCTACTGTTGGCAAAGGCCATCAGACGATGCAAAATCGGCAACGTAAAGGCCGCGGTCTTGCCGGTGCCTGTTTGAGCCGCACCCATGACGTCTTGCCCAGCCATAGCCAAGGGCACTGCTTGCGCCTGAATAGGAGTGGGTGTCGTGTAGCCGGTATCAAGCACGGCTTGTAACAGCGCTGGGTGCAACCCGATTTCAGAAAACGTGGGGATTGCTGCGACTGGTGTATCTGTTGGTTGAATAGTAGAGGTCAAGTAGTTTGAATGATTGAAGTCATTGAATTATTTAAGGAAACGCCTGCTAGTGTACTCCAGTCGCATCTCCAAGTTCGGGATTGCCCTTGGCTCATGCCCGATTCCACTTTGGTTTGAGACCCTAAAACAACAGTAATAATCCGCGCAGAGACCATAAAGCAAGCATCCCGGACAAAATCACGAACAAGCCATTGCGGGTCGCTAAAAACACCAAGATCGACACGCCAGCAGCCAAAAACCTGAGGTCAAACTGAGGTCCACTCTGGGCTGTCCAAGGTAGTACATCAGGAACAATAATTGCCACTAGTGCAGCTAGTGGGGCATAACGTAACGCGCTGCGCAATTTGGGAGGCAGCGGAAAATAATGGCCAAAGACCAAATAACTGGTTCGACAGATCACTACGCACAGGGCGAGCAGCAAGATCGCCGAGTAAAGGTATGCGGTGTCACCCATCAGGCCGACCTGCTAGCGGTTTGCTTGGCCTCAGCCCACATCCCCACCAAGATGCCGACCACAACAGCTGCCAGCAAGCCCAAACGCAACGGTAAGGTCTGCGCAACCCAAGCGACTACCGCCGCAGCCAACACCGACAGGATGATCGGCCGGGTGTTGGCCAAGGGCAGCATCAGCGCGAGCAACGCCAACGTGGCAGCAAAATCAAGTGACCAAGACTCAGGCACGACAGCGCCCAAGCTGATCCCGATCAAAGACGTGATTTGCCAGAGAAACCACGACGGAATGACCGCCCCGAGAAAAAACCAGTGTTGTTCGAGCGTACCCTTGCGTGGCGCATCGTGAAACCTGGGCATAAACGCGACAAACGCAATATCAACAGCCAGATACCCCATCACCAACCGCTTGCCCCAAGACAAACCCTTAAAGTAAGGATGCAGCGCTGCACCAAAAATCACAAAACGCAAATTCACAATAATGCCTGCAGCAAAAATCAGCCATAAAGGCGCGCCTGCAGCCATCAAAGGCAGCGCTGTCAATTGCGCCGAGCCCGCATACACCAGCAGCGACATCGCCGCCGCAGTCTGATCGGTCAAACCCGAGCGCGACATCGCAACGCCAGTGACGATTCCCCAAATTGTCAATGCGACCAAACCTGGCGCAATCGCTCGCAGACCCAACAAAAACGCCGCGCGCTTTTGCTCGCGTAGAGAATTCAAGGTAGCGGGAGCCGTCAACAGAGCCAACAATTTTTTACGTGTTTGAAACAATTGCCCCTATTGTAGACCGCGCACTTGGTACACTGTCAGTATCCATTTTTTCTTTGAGATTCGCGATGACGCAAGCCCCCGCCTCTGGCAAAGAGCAAGCACCAGTACAAGTCGATGCTGCCGATCTGCCCCTACATTGTCCAGGCCCACGCGCCCCGCTCTGGAGCATGCACCCACGCGTATTTCTTGACGTCACACGCACCGGCGCGGTCAATTGCCCTTACTGTGGCACACACTATCAATTGGCTGCCGGCACTGTTGTGCACGGCCACTAAGGGCCACACCTATGCCAGTGATGTTCGCAACACCTGAAGAAGCTGAACTGGCTTTTTATGATGCGCTTGAGCGAGCAGACCTGGTGCGCTTGATGCAAGTCTGGTCTGACGACGAAGAGATCATCTGTGTGCACCCAGGCGGCATGCGGATGGTGGGCTTACATGCGGTAAAAGAGTCTTGGCAAGAGATCCTGACCCAAGGCGCTTTACACATTCGCCCAGCGAAACTCGTCACGACCCAAAGCATGATGAGTACCGTGCATTCATTGATCGAACAAATCACAGTGCGCAGCCAAGCGGGTACCGAGGTTGCCCACTGCTACGCCACCAATGTTTATCACAAGGGCCCAACTGGGTGGCGCATGGTCATGCATCACGCCTCGGCCGCACCCGAGCAAACTAGTTTGCTCGATTCACACGACGCCCCTGGGCTTCTGCACTAACCTCAAAACATAGTGCCAGCCGCCCTCGATCTTTCACCTTGCCATGCGCCGCACTGGTTACCCGAACGTCACACCCAGACGCTTTTTGGCGCCTTAGTCGCCCCGACCAATCGGCTTCGTTTTGCCCGCGCACGTGTCGACACGCCAGATGGCGACTTTATTGATTTGGATTGGACACACTCGAGCTTAACTAACCACTATCCTCGCAGCCAGGACAGCGCGTTGAGTCATACCGCAGCCGCACGCTGGCTCACGCCGACAGAGCAACAACAGCTGCGCGACACCCCACCTACACCAGCCTTGCTGCTGTTTCATGGTCTAGAGGGCAGCAGCAGCAGTCGCTATGCTCAGTCGATCGCCACCTATTTCAAAGCCAGACAGTGGATCGTCGTTGTTGCACATTTTCGCGGTTGCTCTGGTTTCGCCAACCGCCTGGCGCGTGCGTATCACTCTGGCGACTCTGTCGACATCGGTTTTATTCTTCAAACAGTGCGACAGCAAGTGCCGCAGGCACAGTGGTACGCGGCGGGTGTCTCGCTTGGGGGCAACGCCTTATTAAAGTACTTAGGCGAACAGACCACACAACTCGATTGGCTTCGGGGCGCCGCGGCTATTTCTTCCCCACTCGATTTGGTCGCTGCTGGCAACCATCTGTCCGACAACACCTTCAATCGTGAAGTCTATTCGCGTCATTTTTTACGCTCACTTAAACCGAAAGTGCTCGAGAAAGCGCGCAGATATCCAGGCGTCATCGATACCTTCAAGGTCAATCAAGCACGCGATCTGCGCGAGTTCGATCATGCTTATACCGCGCCCATGCACGGCTTTAAAGATGCCATCGATTACTGGACACAATCGGCCAGCAAACCTTGGCTCAAACACATTGTGACACCCACGCTGGTGCTAAACGCCAGAAACGATCCGTTTTTACCCGAGCACGCACTGGTGGGACCCAACGATTGCAGTGATGCTATCACTTTGCATCAGCCAGCCCTAGGCGGCCATGTCGGCTTTGTCACCGGCGCTTGGCCCGGCCACTTGAACTGGCTACCCGAACGACTAAACGGTTTTTTTCAGTCGCTTACGCCACCTACGACTTAAAGCGCTCAAGCAGCCTGCGGTCTTCAGCGATCTTGGCTGTTAAGGCACGTATACGTACATCGATCTGTGACTGCACATAAAAATCTTGCGACAGGGTGCGCGCCTGCTGCAACTGCGCAACCGAGGCAGACAACGCCCCAAGCTGCTCGTAATAGGACGCCATCGCCTGACGAGCGAGTACAGGCTCTTTTAAACGATCGTGACTAGTGCCCAGCATTTTATAAAAGTCAGGCTCAACCTTTGGCCAACGTTTAACTTGCTCTTGCAGATACGCGATCGCGTCTTTGTCTTTGCCTTGTTGCTGCAAACACTCTGCCACTTTCAACGCAAACGCGCGTCGATCAGGCCAGCGCTTTTGCGCCGCCTGCGCCGCGGTCAAGGCCTGAGCCACTTGCTTGCGGGTCAAATCAAGTTCGATACGCTGCAAATCAAGATAGGGCGAGTTTGTGACGAGCGCCTGCGCCTGTTCAAGGGCGCTCGCTGCGGTTTTCAGATCTTTGCGCACCGCCGCTGCGAGCGATAGCCCGTACCAGGCCGCAGCCTGCCTGACGGCACTACCATTTGTCGTTGTACCAGCCTTGGCACTCGCCCGAACCTCTTCTTGCAGTTGCTCAACCGCCTGCACCAGAGCCCGCGGATCGACGGCCTGCAACACCCGAGCCTTGGCGCGCACAAACCAAAACTCATCCGAGGCTTGATATTGCGCCACAGGCAACTGCCGGATCCGATTTTGCATATCGGTCATCCGCGAAATGCTAAGTGGATGAGTTGAAACATACACCCCACCACCACGCCCCTCGTTCAAGCTTGAGGCCTGCATCAAACGTCCAAACATCACCGCCATACCGTTGGGGTCATAACCTGCCTTACGCAGCATTTCAAACCCTGTGCGATCGGCCTCTTGCTCGGCATCGCGCGAAAATCCAAGTTGTTGCGCAATGGCGGCGGCCTGACCAAAGGCAGCGATCCCCATCGCAGCTTGGCCGCCACCTGGGGTCAACCCGGCGAGAACTGCTGCCACAAGGGTCGCAATCGCAAGATGCCCACTCTGCTGCTGCTGGGTCAATCCCCTGGCAATATGTCGTTGCGTGACGTGGGCGATTTCGTGGGCGAGCACTCCAGCCAGCTCAGCCTCGGCGCCCGAAGTCACAATTAAACCGGTATGCACGCCGATATACCCACCAGGCATAGCAAACGCGTTGATGACCGGGTCTCGTACACCAAACACTTCAATGTCTGGTGCTCCGCCAGGCGCATAGGCAGCAAGTCTTTTGCCCATCGCGTTTAAATACTGACTTAAATCGGGATCTTTGATGTACTCTGGGTCACGCCGACCTTCTACCATGATGGCCTCGCCCAAACGCCGCTCAAGCGCTGGCGACAGGTCTGAGCTTGACGCTGGGCCCAGCGAGGGCGCAGACGACGGCTGGGCCCAGGCACTTTGCCACCCAATTGTGAGCACCAGCAACCCCGCCATGCACTTTTTAGGCATCGATTGCAGCGAAGTCATTAAACTGTCATGAGTCATACGTTTATGATAGCGGCAGTTTCATTTGGTTCCGCACGTGTGCGACCCTATCTCCAGGATAAATTATGCGTCCCGTTCGCAAAGCAGTGTTCCCCGTTGCCGGCCTAGGCACTCGTTTTTTGCCCGCCACTAAGGCAATGCCAAAAGAAATGTTACCCGTTATCGATAAGCCCTTGATTCAATACGCGGTTGAAGAGGCTGTCGCAGCGGGCATTACAGACTTAATTTTTGTGACTGGCCGCAATAAACGCGCCATCGAAGATCACTTTGATTCAACCCCCGAAATGGAGGCTGAACTTGCCCGCAAGGGTAAAGCAGAGCTGCTCGCTATTGTTCAGGGCATTTTGCCATCGCACGTCAGTTGTATTTATATTCGACAGTCTGCACCATTGGGCCTGGGTCACGCCGTCTTAACAGCAGCCCCTATCGTTGGAGACGAGCCCTTTGCGGTCTTGCTCGCAGACGACTTGCTCGACGCAGACCGTCCGGTAATCGGTCAGCTGATCGACGCCGCCTTAACCTATCAAGGTAGCATTTTGGGCGTCCAAGAAGTGCCACTCAACGAGACGGACAAATACGGAATCGTCGCAACCGATCCGGTTAGTGCCCGCACCGAGCGCGTGCGCCACATTGTTGAAAAACCTAAACCAGACGTCGCGCCTTCGACCTTAGCTGTCGTTGGGCGTTACGTGCTTGATGCCCGCGTGTTTGCCCATTTGCGCCAAACTCAGGCGGGCGCCGGTGGCGAGATCCAACTGACTGACGGCATCGCCTCATTGATGAAAGAAAAAGCCGTGTTCGCGCACCGTTATGAAGGCGTGCGTTACGACTGCGGCAATAAAGAAGGCTGGTTCAGGGCTAACGTGGCACTTGGGCGCAAGTATCACAACCTTATCCCTTAACGCTCAAAGCCTTGGCATGCGCTAACTGTTCGAGCGCATGTCTGGCGAGAAAGTCCGCCAATACTTCATTCAGAACGAGGTTTTGCCCCGCCCCAACGCCCTTTTGCTGACAAACGCATCAGGGTGCGCAACGCGACGATCAAACCAATCACTTCAGTCATTGCGGCTGGGATCCACATCGTCAATCCACCGATCATCTGATCGGTTTGCGCCTCCATCGCAATGGCCCGGCCGCAGAGGTCAAACAAGGGATACAAATCGCGTTCGGTGAAAGCAATGACGGCGCCGGCCACCATTTGCGGCGCCATGGTCACGATGGGCGAAATCACCCGCCCACCGGGGCTCATGGCCGAAGGGGGACAGACACGCCGGTCAAGGATCAAATTCCAGTACATAAACCCAGTGATCACGACAGACCAGTTCATCAGTCGGTACAGGCGCCAGTCAAGCATTGAATAAAACTGCACTGACGGGATCAGCCAGACCACCACCAAAAAGATAAAAAGTGCTGGCACGATAATGGGATTGGTCAGGATCGCGATCACACTGCGACCGAGCCCAGTCTGGTTAAAGCGGTGCAAGCCACTCCGCCAGGTCAGAGGTAAACCGGCTCGCATCACTTGACCGGGGTAGGCTGCCATCACCACAAGGGGCCCTAGGTGATGCAAGACCAAGTGCTGAATCCGATGCATAAAAAACATACGCTCAGCATAATAATCAAGCATGGTGTGCAGTGACAGATAGAGCATCACCAACCCGCTCCAGAAGAGCCATTGCCTGACGCGGGTCACCCGATGCACGCGCTGGCCGCGCACAAACAACACGCCGCAGACCAAAAAACAGAGCAGCAAGGTGGGAGAGACCTCCCAGGGTTCAAGCCAGCCAATCCAATCCATCACAAACCCTTATTGAGTGTGGCAGTCTGATACAGAAGCCGCGCAGAGATTGTAGTATGTCGTTAGCTCAACCAACGCACCCGATACTCTTATGCTTCTTGCACCAACAAACCTTGACCGCCTGACCGCTCGGCGCAAACAGTTACTGACCTGGATGCACAGCTTGGGGGGCGGGGTCGCAATCGTACCCACAGCCCCAGAACGCACGCGCAATCGTGACAACCACCACAGCTATCGCCACGACAGCGACTTTTACTACCTGACGGGTTTCTCTGAGGCGCATGCGTGGCTGGTGTTGGTCGCCGGCGAAGTCGACCAAAGCATTTTGTTCTGTGAAGGCAAAAATCCAGAAATCGAGATTTGGAACGGCGTACGGTGGGGACCCGAAGCGGCGGCCGAGCACTTTGCCTTTGATCTGACGCACGACGTCAAAGACCTCGATACGGTCATCCCCCAGTTACTCGTGGGGCAGCGTAATCTGTTTAGCACCTTGTCACGCTCGGCTCAGCCAGACTTGCTCAAATTATTACAAAGCTGGCTCACAACAGCCCAACGTAACGTGCGCGACACTCGGGCGCTACCGCATCAATGGTTAGATCTTAGCGACATGTTGGCTGAGATGCGCTTAGTCAAAGATGCATCTGAACTTGCCACCATGCGTGCGGCGGCGGCAATTTCTGCGCAAGGCCACGTTCGCGCCATGCAGGCAGCGCGCCCAGGCTGCCACGAGTATGAGCTTGAAGCTGAACTGCTGTATCACTTTCGCAAACACGGTGCGCAGTCGGTGGCTTACGACAGCATCGTGGCGGCGGGCGCTAATGCCTGCGTACTGCATCATCGCGCGGGCAATGCCGTCATGCATGAGGGTGATCTTGTTTTGATCGACGCTGGCTGTGAGCTTGATGGTTATGCGTCAGACATCACTCGTACGTTTCCGGCTAACGGAAAATTTTCAGGGCCACAGCGCGCCTTATACGACATCGTCTTGGCGGCGCAGCAGGCAGCTTACGATAAAACATCGCCCTTGCATCACTTCAATGCCGGTCACGACGCGGCTGTGCAAGTGCTCACGCAAGGACTGCTAGACGAGGGTTTGCTGCAAGGCTCACTCGCCCAAGCCATCGAAACCGCGGCCTATCGACCTTTCTATATGCATCGCACCGGCCACTGGCTTGGCATGGATGTGCACGATGTGGGCAGCTATCGCAGCCCCCCAGCGTCAACCGAAGAGCGCCCTTGGCGACAGTTACAAGCAGGCATGGTGCTGACGATCGAGCCAGGGCTTTACGTGCGCCCTGCACCAGAGGTTGCCGAAAAATTCTGGAACATCGGAATCAGAATCGAAGACGACGCTGTCGTGACCGAAACAGGTTGCGAATTGATCACACGCGGAGTGCCCGTTGCAGCTGACGAGATCGAAGAACTCATGCGTGCGCGTTAACAACCATTACATCTTAGGGTCACCCGCACGCAGTAACAACTGTTACATGCTACGGACTTGTCTTGGCACAATTTAGCCATCTTGAGGCGCATAATGAGGTCGCGTAGAATCTGCGTTCGTTAATCGGCACAACAGGAAACACGAAGATGGAAATTCGCCTCGCCAAACTTGAAGCAATCGTTCCAACACTTGCAACCAAAGAAGATCTTCAAAGGGATCTGAACACACAAACTTGGACAATCATTCGTTGGGTGACCGGTGTCTTGATTGCTACCACCACCGCGACGACTGCAACAACTTATCTGATTGCCACCTTCACCAAATAAGTTGCGTCAATCCGAATTCAAATCAAAGCCCTCAAGCCACCCAAGTGCGGTCCACACATAGATCACGATCATCGCGATACCAAACATCAAAGCAACGGTACCGATCAACAGCGTAAATCCCGCGATCAACACTGCCCCCCAACCGCTTGGGCGCTCGCGCACCAAGCCAACGTTGTAAAAACGGTCAAACTTCGCATCGCTCATCAGGCATAAAACAACTGCCTCGATAAAGCCATCAAGAATCGGGATAAACAACAAGAAAAATGCCGGGTTCTCGTACCAGATATCGGCAAAAGCACTGGCAATCATCAGCGCAACACCCAGAACACTGACCATCCAGGCGTGACGACGCCCCAGATACCACCAATGTGCCCCCACGCAGCCAAGCAAAGCCGCCAGTAAGCCGACCGTTGTTTTATGGCGAAACCGTGTCGTGGGCGTTGAATGTGGGGCAGAAGGTGCAGTCAGATCGGA
>CALCPT010000601.1 GCA_937897265.1 uncultured Alcaligenaceae bacterium | reverse complement strand
GAGGCCGATGTCGATACCGAGCTCCCCGCCGATCGCCCTCGCCTAAAAACTTTACCTGGCGCAGGCTTTTTACTTTTACCTTTGATTGGGCGCGTGGCCGCAGGTCATCCAATCTTAGCCACCGAAAACATCGAAAAAGAAATCAACGTCGATCTCGATATGTTTGCCGAACGGCCTGACTATCTGCTCAAGGTCAAAGGCCTGAGCATGCGCGACGCTGGCATCTTAGATGGTGACTTACTAGCGATTAAAAAAACCAGTGATGCCCGCAATGGTCAAATCGTAGTAGCCCGCATTGACGAAGACGTCACCGTCAAACGCCTAAGCAAATCGGGTGGGCGCATTGAGCTTTTGCCCGAAAACCCAGACTTTGAACCGATTCAAATACAGCCGGGGCAAGACTTCTCTCTCGAAGGTATTGCGGTCGGTTTAATCCGTCATACGTCGCTGCATTAAATCAGAGATACGCTAAACATCACGCCATTTCTCTAGATCGCGTCGATCGCGTTTTGTTGGTCGTGCCTTGATATCTTGCGAAGGCTCGACAAAATATTTGCGCCTTTCTGCGGCGGTTTGTCGTGCTAACAAACTCTCAGGCGTTTCGTCAAATAACATCCGCGCTAAGGGTGCCGAACGGCGCGTCTCAGTCACATTACGCACCCACAGCTCAAAGCGTTCTTGTTCTCGCTGTATCAACACACGATCGCCAACCTTGACCGTGCGTGCGGGCTTGATGCGTTCGCCGTGTAACTGAACGCGTCCAGCTTCAATCGCCAACACGGCCTGAGCGCGTGATTTAAAAAATCGTGCTGCCCACAACCATTTATCAATCCGCACTGCATCAAGATTATCTGGCATGTTCATCTCAAAAAAAAGCGTCGTAAGCACGACGCCTTTTCGTTCAAAGCTAAAGACACTATCGATCAAATCACACAGACACTCTGCTTGAACACCCTGCAAGCAAAACACAGACAACAGAGCACAACCTCACACTCAACATCAGCTGAACCCTAAACTCATGGTTACCAACATTGAGTGCCTGATTAAAACATTAATGCTTAATCACTGGATCAGTCGCCGCAGCGGTTTCTGCCGCTTTAGCCACAACCGTCTCTGCCACCGGAGCCTCATCGGCAAGCGGCTTTAACGGATTCACCAGAGCAACCTCTAACACTTTATCAATCCAGCGTACCGGAATAATCTCGAGCTGATTCTTAACGTTATCAGGGATATCAGTCAGATCCTTGACGTTCTCTTCAGGAATCAACACAGTCTTAATACCACCGCGATGTGCTGCCAACAGCTTCTCTTTTAAGCCGCCGATGGCAAGCACTTCGCCACGCAAGGTGATTTCACCTGTCATCGCTACATCCGCGCGAACAGGATTTTGCGTTAAGGCCGAAACGATCGCTAAAGTGATTGCGATACCTGCTGACGGACCGTCTTTAGGTGTCGCCCCCTCAGGAAAGTGGACGTGTATATCGCGCTTCTCAAAGATATTGTCAGCGATGCCTAGACGCCGGGCACGTGTACGCACCACGCTGCGCGCCGCCTCAACCGACTCTTTCATCACATCGCCAATTGAACCCGTGCGTTGAATCACGCCCTTACCAGGCATATCGGCAACTTCAATTGTCAGCAAATCACCGCCCACTTCGGTCCAGGCCAAGCCATTCACCTGCCCGATCTGATTGTCTTTCTCGGCCATCCCGAAACTAAAGCGGCGAACACCCAGGTAGTCGCTCAAGTTTTCAGACGTAACCGTGACTTTGAGCGGCACCTCTTTAGACTTCGCTTGCTTCAGGGCCTCGCTATCTGCCAACAGTTTTTTGACGACCTTACGGCAGATTTTTCCGATGTCGCGCTCAAGCGAACGCACACCTGCTTCACGTGTGTAATAACGCACGATATCGCGCAGAGCCGACTCTTCAACCACCAACTCTTCTGCCTTGACGCCATTATTTTGCATTACCTTGGGCAACAGGTGATCCATCGCGATGTGGATCTTCTCTTCTTCGGTATAACCCGAGAGACGAATGACCTCCATACGATCAAGCAGTGCTGCTGGGATGTTCAAAGTATTGCTCGTTGCGACAAACATCACGTCAGACAGGTCAAAGTCGACCTCAACGTAGTGGTCTTGAAACGTGTGATTTTGCTCAGGATCAAGCACCTCTAAGAGGGCCGAGGCTGGGTCACCGCGAAAATCCATCCCAAGCTTATCAATTTCGTCCAACAAAAACAGCGGGTTACGCACGGCAACCTTAGACATATTTTGTAATATCTTGCCCGGCATTGAACCAATATAGGTGCGGCGATGGCCACGAATCTCGGCTTCATCGCGCACGCCACCCAAGGCCATACGAATGAATTTACGATTTGTCGCTTTTGCAATCGATTGCCCTAAAGAGGTTTTGCCCACGCCTGGTGGGCCAACCAAACAAAGAATTGGCGCCTTGATTTTGTCGACACGCTGCTGCACAGCAAGATATTCAAGGATACGTTCTTTAACCTTGTCTAAACCATAGTGATCATCGTCCAGCACGCTTTCAGCGTTTGGTATCGAGTGATTCACCTTGCTCTTTTTGCGCCAAGGCAAATTGATCACTGTATCGATGTAGTTGCGCACGACAGTCGCTTCGGCTGACATCGGTGACATCAACTTAAGCTTTTTGAGTTCGCCATCGACTTTCTTTTTGGCGTCTTTAGGCAAATGTGCACCAAGAATTTTCTTTTCAAGCTCTTCTATGTCGGCACCCTCTTCGCCTTCACCCAGTTCTTTTTGAATGGCTTTCACTTGCTCGTTCAGATAGTAGTCACGCTGACTTTTTTCCATCTGTTTTTTAACGCGACCGCGAATGCGCTTTTCAACCTGAAGAATATCAATCTCAGTTTCGAGTTGCGTCAATAACGCCTCAAGCCGCTCTGAAGTCGAAATCACTTCAAGCATTTTTTGCTTTTGCTCGAGTTTGAGTGGCAAATGCGCGGCAATGGTATCTGCCAAGCGACCAGCATCGTCGATCCCGGCAAGCGAAGTCAAAATCTCTGGAGGAATCTTTTTGTTCAGTTTGACGTATTGCTCAAACTGACCCACGATCGCCCGACGCAAAGCCTCGGTCTCAGCGCTTACCGCGAGATCGGGTGCGATTGGTACCAAAGTCGACGTAAAGTGGGTGTCCGTATCTTGAATCTCACTGATGCGAGCACGCTGCGCGCCTTCGACAAGAACTTTGACCGTACCATCGGGCAACTTAAGCATTTGCAAGATAGTTGCCACACAGCCGATCTCGTACACGTCGTCTGGGGTTGGGTCGTCTTTACCGGCCGATTTCTGTGCGGCGAGCATGATGCTTTTGCCGGCCTCCATCGCTGCCTCGAGGGCGCGAATAGAGAGCGGGCGTCCAACAAATAATGGGATCACCATGTGAGGGAACACCACCACGTCGCGCAATGGCAACAATGGCAGCTGAATCGGTTCAGAGGGCAAGGTCTGGTTTTCAGACATGAAAAAATCCTAATAAAGACTCGGTAAAGCCCAAGTGAGCCACCGACATAACGACCGTAATGACACGAATATGTCTGTTATGTAGACGATAGCTCAAATTTCAAGCTCGTGACGCCGACAAAATAAAAAGCCCCTACAAGGGGCTGAGAAAAACATAAATTTTGAGGGGCATTTGGATTTTTCGAAAATCTTAAGCCTCATCTGAAACAGCCTTCGGAGTTTTCGAAAAACCTTGTACTCAACATTAGCCCTAAGCGGCTGCGTCACGTAAGTTACGATCTGGCTTAGGCTGTTCGATTTCGTCGCCGTAAACCAGCAAGGGCTTACCTTGGCCGTCAATCGTAGACTCGTCAAGCACAACGCGCTTGATGTTGCCTTGAGTAGGCAGTTCGTACATGGTGTCTAGTAAGGCAGACTCAAGGATTGAGCGCAGGCCGCGCGCACCTGTTTTACGTTTCACAGCTTTGCGGGCAATCGCCCGCAGTGCAGCAGGCCGAATCTCAAGCTCGGCGCCTTCCATCGCGAAGAGCTTTTGAAACTGCTTCACTAGGGCGTTTTTGGGCTCGGTCAAAATCTGAATTAACGTGTCTTCGTCGAGCTCTTGCAATGTAGCAGTCACAGGAAGACGACCAACCAATTCAGGAATCAAGCCAAACTTCACCAGATCTTCCGGTTCGACTTCAAGAAAGGTACTGCCCGCTGACTGCTCAATCTTCGAGTCGACCTTTGCGCTAAAACCAATTCCAGAACGCTCGGTACGATTGCGGATGACCTTTTCAAGGCCGTCAAAGGCACCGCCAACGATAAACAAGATGTTGGTCGTATCGACTTGAACAAAGTCTTGATTGGGGTGCTTACGCCCGCCCTGCGGGGGTACCGAGGCCACAGTCCCTTCGATGAGTTTCAAGAGTGCCTGTTGCACACCCTCACCGGATACGTCGCGGGTAATAGAAGGGTTGTCAGCTTTGCGAGAAATTTTGTCGATCTCATCGATATAGACGATCGCGCGCTGTGCTTTGTCGACTTCGTAATTGCAGTTTTGCAGCAATTTTTGAATGATGTTTTCGACGTCTTCACCCACATAACCGGCTTCGGTCAGTGTCGTGGCGTCAGCCATCACAAAGGGCACATTCAATTGACGTGCAAGGGTTTGTGCAAGCAAGGTTTTGCCAGAGCCCGTGGGGCCGATTAGCAGGATATTACTTTTTGAGAGCTCTACGTCATCGCCCTTGACTTCACCATGGCGCAAACGCTTGTAATGGTTGTACACAGCCACCGCCAACACACGTTTAGACGCGGTTTGACCAATCACATATTGATCTAGAAAGGCTTTGATTTCGGCAGGTGTTGGTAAATCTGTACGGATCGAAGCACGGGCACTTGCTTGGGCTTCTTCGCGAATAATGTCGTTACATAACTCAATGCACTCGTCACATACAAAGACCGAAGGCCCGGCGATGAGTTTTCGTACTTCGTTCTGGCTCTTGTTGCAAAATGAACAATGCAAAATCTTCGTGCTAGCTGAGCCTTTTTTTTCTGACATAACGATCCATTACGAGTTGTACCAAGCCTTGTTTTAACAGATGGTTCAGACTGCCTGAGCCATCGAGGCCTGGGTAAATCCTTATACGGTGTCGGCCCGCGAGGTTAAAACCTTATCAATCAAACCATACGATACTGCATCAGGAGCAGACATAAAGTTATCGCGCTCGGTATCCAAGGCGATACGCTCAATGCTTTGACCAGTATTTTCGGCCAACATCCCATTTAAGCGTTCACGCAAATCTAAGATTTCGCGGGCTTGAATTTGAATATCTGACGCCTGACCCTGCGCACCGCCTGAGGGCTGGTGAATCATGATGCGTGAGTTTGGTAATGAAAAACGCTTGCCTTTCGTGCCAGCAGCCAACAAAAACGCCCCCATACTGGCCGCTAAGCCAGTGCAAAGCGTTGACACTTCAGGCTTGATAAAACGCATGGTGTCATAAATGGCCATGCCAGCGTAAACCGACCCACCCGGTGAGTTGATGTAGAGCGCGACGTCTTTGTCAGGATTTTCAGACTCTAGAAAGAGCAGCTGGGCAACAATGACGTTGGCAGACTGGTCATTGACCGGCCCGACCAAAAAAATGACACGCTCTTTAAGCAACCTTGAGTAAATGTCATAGGCGCGCTCGCCACGCCCTGATTGCTCAATGACCATCGGGATGTAACCAAGCGCAGTAGGAGTCACAGACTCGCCACCATGCATGGATGCATAAAAGTCGGTAAAACGTTGCATTTATTTAGTTTCCATGACTTGGTCAAAGGGCACTTGCTCGTCTTCAACTTGCGCCTTGGCTAACGCATGTTGAACCACATTGTCTTCAAGCACGATGCCCTCGACTTCTGAGCGACGTGCGCGATCTGACAAATAATAGCTTACGACTTCAGCGGGTTTTTCGTAGCTTGAGGCAAATTCTTCAATGCGGGCGCGAACCTGCTCAGGCTTGGCTTGCAACTGCTCGGCCTGAACCAGTTCAGACACCAGCAAACCGAGCTTGACGCGACGCTCGGCTTCAGTGGCAAACGCATCAGCTGGGATAGGCATTTTGTCTGCATTTGGTACGCCACGCTGGGTCAGTTCGGCTCGGGCTGCGGCCACACGGGCCTCGCACTCGCTGTCGATCAGCGCCTTAGGCACGTCAAACGTGGCAACCGCCACCAAAGCATCCATGACGCTGTTTTTGGTGCGTGCCATCGTACGTGCTTTGACTTCGCGTTCGATGTTGGCGCGAATATCAGCAAGTAATTTCTCAACGTCACCCTCGGTTTGACCCAAAGATCGGAAGAGCACACGTCTGAACTCCAGTCACGCCAATGTATCT
>CALCPT010000600.1 GCA_937897265.1 uncultured Alcaligenaceae bacterium | reverse complement strand
TCCATTTTGAAACACTCGGCAAAGTCTTCAGCGATATAACGCGAGGCACCCCGAAAACCTAACATTGGGTTCTCTTCTTCGGGTTCGTAGCGCGCGCCGCCTACGAGTTTGCGATATTCGTTTGACTTGAAATCTGACAGACGCACGATGACCGATTTAGGATAAAAAGCAGCAGCAATTGTGGCAATACCGTCTGCAAGCTTTTCGACAAAGAACGTACGCGGGCTTGCGTGACCGCGCGCGGCCGACTCTACAGCCACTTTGAGTTCGGTATCAATATTTGGGTAATCGAGCACAGCCTTAGGGTGAATGCCGATATTGTTATTAATAATGAACTCGAGTCGTGCTAACCCTACGCCATGGTTGGGGATCTGCGAAAAATCAAACGCGAGTTGAGGATTGCCCACGTTCATCATAATTTTTAAGCCAATCTCTGGCATCACACCGCGACGAACTTCTTCAACTTCGGTTTCAATTAAACCGTCGTAAATCCGCCCTTCATCACCTTCGGCGCATGACACCGTGACCATCGAACCTTCAGTCAACACGTCCGTCGCGTCACCGCAACCGACTACGGCTGGGATACCGAGCTCACGCGCAATGATCGCCGCGTGGCAGGTACGCCCACCACGGTTCGTCACAATCGCCGCTGCTCGCTTCATGACTGGCTCCCAGTTCGGATCGGTCATGTCAGTGACCAACACATCACCTGGTTGCACCTGATCCATTTCTGAAATGTCGGCCACAATGCGCACACGGCCTGAACCGATTTTCTGACCGATCGCACGCCCTGTAATCAAAACCTTGCCGGTTGCCTTCAGACGATAACGCTGCTGCACATCGTTGTGCCCTTGTTGCGACTTCACGGTCTCGGGGCGAGCTTGCAAGATATAAATTTTGCCGTCGATACCATCGCGGCCCCACTCAATATCCATGGGTCGTTGATAGTGTTTTTCAATGATGACTGCGTAGCGGGCGAGTTCGATGACCTCGTCATCCGTCAGCGAGAAGCGATTACGCTCAGACACTGGCACATCAACAGTCCGAACAGCTTTACCCTCGGTGCGTTGCGGATCGAACTCCATCTTGAGAAGTTTTGAACCAATGCGCCGATTCACGATGGGATAAAAACCAGAAGCGAGCGTGGGCTTGAACACGTAAAACTCGTCAGGATTGACGGCGCCTTGCACGACAGTTTCGCCTAAGCCATACGATGAGGTGATGAACACGACATCTTCAAAGCCCGACTCAGTGTCTAGCGTGAACATCACGCCTGCACTGCCCTTGTCAGAGCGCACCATGCGTTGAATCCCTGCAGACAAGGCTACGTCAGCATGCGCGTAGCCTTTATGCACGCGGTACGAAATCGCACGGTCGTTATAGAGCGAGGCAAAGACGTGACGAATTTTGTCGATCACGTCGTCAAAACCAACCACGTTCAAAAAAGTTTCTTGTTGACCCGCAAAAGACGCGTCGGGAAGATCTTCGGCAGTGGCTGAAGAGCGCACTGCGAACGAACCCTTGCCATCCGCGTCAAGCAACGCAAAGGCGGCCTTAATGTCGTCATTCAGACGCTGGGGTAGCGGTGCTTCGGTAATCCATTGACGAATTTGCGCACCGGCCAAAGCCAATTCGCGCACATCTTCAGAATTGAGCGTGGTGAGACGTTCAGCAATGCGCTGATCGAGACCTGTGTCAGACAAAAAATCACGAAACGCTTGCGCGGTGGTGGCAAACCCACCGGGGACACGCACGCCCGCATCAGCGAGCTGGCTGATCATTTCACCTAGTGATGCGTTTTTTCCTCCGACTGAGTCAACATCCGTCATCCGGAGCTGCTCAAATGAAACAACATACGACATAGAAGTCACCTTGGACAATATAAGAAAGCGAGTTGGGTCAGCATGCCGAACAGGCTGACCAAACTGGCCTTAGTTGCCCACAAACGTTGGTGCGTTCAAACTGGAATACGTTGTGAAATCAATCTAAATTGTTGCATCGCATTATACTACTCACGAATACTTTTTCGGATAAAAATTTCATGAACAGCTCGCCGCTCGATCGCACTGTCTTTATCATCTCGGATGGCACTGGGATTACAGCGGAAACGTTTAGCCATTCTGTTTTATCGCAATTTGAAACTGTCAGTTTCAAGCAAGTTCGCATGCCGTTTGTTGACACCGTTGAGAAGGCTGATGGCGTTGTCGGTCGTATCAATCGTTGCGCAATCGATCAGGGCAATCAACCTATTGTGTTCACGACACTCGTGAATCCAGACATCTTAGCGCGCGTCAAAACCGCCAATGCTCTCTTCTTGGATTTGTTCGGAGCTTTTGTTGAGCCTCTTGAACATAATCTAGGGGTCAAATCGAGCCACTCAATTGGTAAGTCTCATCTCTCGGTCAGTTCAATCGCCTACCGCAACCGAATCGAAGCAATTAACTTTAGCCTGGCGCACGACGACGGACAGTTTGTCCGAGGTCTTGCCCAAGCCGACGTGATTTTGATTGGCGTTTCACGCTGTGGCAAAACACCAACGAGCCTGTACCTTGCCATGCAATACGGGATTAAAGCCGCAAACTTTCCGCTGATCCCCGAAGACTTTGAACGCAACGCGCTGCCGAGCACCTTAACGCAACACAAACATAAATTATTTGGTCTTACGATTCAACCCGAACGATTAACCGAAGTGCGCAACGAGCGACGACCCGATAGTGTGTATTCGTCGCTGGCACAATGCCGCCACGAGGTGGCTGAGGCCGAACGCCTGATGCGGCGGGATTCTATTCCAATGCTCTCAACCACAACAAAATCCATCGAAGAAATCTCAACGACCGTGATGCAAGAAGTTGGGCTTGATAAGCACTCGACCTATTGACAAGACCAACGGGTCGACTAAAAACACGTTCGACCTTATGGCGAGACGCAAAATTGGGTTAAATGCTTTCGACCTCATCACCCTGCTTCAGGTTGGTCGCGATCAGCGATCAACCTGAGACGACTCTTGGCAAGTCGCGACTTTAGTCAGCTCAGTTTGCGATGCTGCCTGCGTTGTTCAAATAAACAAATCGCAGCAGCGGCCGTCACATTGAGCGACTCGGCCCCGGTTAGATCGTGCGCGATCTTCACACGCAGGTGAGCGCGTTTAAGCAAGGCCGCATCGACACCCTGCCCTTCGTTACCAAAGACCCAAGCGCAATGGTCTGGCAGCTCAGTTGCAAACAAGTCTTGCGCATCAGTCAAGGACGTCACCACCAACGGAATCTCGAGTGTGCCGATCATTGCATCAAGATCCGCTTGCTCATGCAGACGCAACGCAAAATGAGCTCCCTGACCACTACGCAATACGCGAGGTGACCACAAGGTCGCTGTGCCGGTTGTCGCAAACACACGCTTAATCCCTGCCGCCGCGCAAGTGCGAAGTAAGGTACCGACATTACCTGGATCTTGTATGCGGTCTAACACCACCACCGATTCTTTGATTCGCATCGGCAACGTATCAACCTTGGGTTGCACAACAAATAAGACACCTTGGTTGGTATTGAAACTCGACAGCCCACCGAGAAGGCTTCCAGACATGGTCAAGCAAAGCTCTGGAGCGAGTCTTTCAATTAAAACTTGTAATTGCGGCTCTTGAACTCTGTCGATATCAAAAATGGCATATTGCGGTGGTCGCCCAACGCCTAACCACGACTCGCACAGATGGATGCCATCAAG
>CALCPT010000599.1 GCA_937897265.1 uncultured Alcaligenaceae bacterium | reverse complement strand
AGATCTACACAGGCGAAGACACTCTTTCCCTACACGACGCTCTTCCGATCTTGAACAGGTTTCATGCGCTGTGATTTTTGAAGGTGTTTAACTAAAGCATTTGTCTACCAACAAAAGGCTACGCGTTGACCAGACAGATTAATTGATTGAAGTTGGCCGAAACCCGAGTTTTTGCGCTGCCAGCAAGGCTTGGGTACGATTGACAACATTAAGTTCGCGAAAAATCGCGCTGACATGGGCCTTGGCGGTTGCCTCGATAATATTCAGTGCCTGCGCAATATCTCGGTTAGATTTGCCTTGAAAAATTAGTAAAAGTACTTCAATCTGTCGTGGGGTGAGTCGAATCGGTTTGAGATTGGCGATATTGGAGTTGCCCTCTCTGGTGATGAGTTCTGGATGGGCAAGTTTTTCTCTGAGCAGGCGTCCCAAAAACTCAGTCATTCTGTCCGGAGGTGTCGATTTGCTGATAAACGCAATCGCGCCAGAGCCTATACATGCTGAGACTTGTAGCTTGTCGTCGGTCGCTGAAATGATCACCAAGTTACTGCTCGGTGCTGCTTCAACAAGGGCGCGCACTGCAGAGAGGCCAGATAACCCTGGTAAAGACGGGTCGATCAAAACGATCCAATCGCCTAGTATTTTTTTACTTTTTTTGGATAGTACGGACAAAGCCTCTTCTGCCGAACTACTGCTTTGCAACTCTACGTCGGGAAAGCTTACCTTGATTAGATTGCTAAGCGCTTGCCGATAGAGCGGATGATCTTCAACAATCAGGACAGTTTTTTTATTCAAGTGGAATGTTCCAAGTGGTTTTTTTATTGAAGTGATTATGCAGCTAGCCCCAATCCTATGCAACGCTACTTTAGTCACCAATTCACTTTAAAAGTAGTAGTAGGTTGAGTGAGTTGGCTATCTGATTTTTATATTAAAATCAGCCGTTTAGGTTGTTTCCCGTGAAGATTGAGCTCAAAGTCTGACTTCAACCTATTAAATTTCGAATGCTGCTTATCTCTTCTCTTACCAAGCCATTTGTTCAGAACGTTATTATCCTTTCGTATTATAAAACAGAGCATGAATATCGCAATGCACTTGAAATGACAGGGCTGCGAATGCTTTTTGTGACACTTTAATAATGAAAAATTCAATGATCCGTCATCTTCTCTCTGCGCTACTCGCACCTGTCTGCGCGGGTCTTCTTTGTGCCTCGGCGTTGGCTCAGACCGCTCCATGGCCGAGCCGCCCCATTAAGATGGTGATTCCGTTTGGCGCCGGTGGCGGCACCGACGTGATTGGTCGGTTTTTAGCGCAAAAGTTATCAGAAGGTCTGGGTCAGACTGTCGTGGTTGAAACCCGCCCCGGAGCAGGCGGCAGCCTTGGGAGCGCTGAGGTTGCGCGCGCGTCAGCTGATGGTTACACAATATTGTTGGGGTCTAGCTCAACAGATCGGAAGAGCGTCGTGTAGGGAAAGAGTGTCTTCGCCTGTGTAGATC
>CALCPT010000598.1 GCA_937897265.1 uncultured Alcaligenaceae bacterium | reverse complement strand
CAACGCCTTCGCTCGCGAGTCGATACGCAATATCCGCTGTCATCGTGTCATCGGCTAAAACAGTGCGTTTCGGGGGTGCCCAGTTATTTTCAGAGCGCCACGGCAGTGATTGAATCTCGCCGTCTTTTTCCCACGAAATCACGGGAGATATTGCAGGATTTGGGTGAATAGCTGGCATCAGAGCGTCTCGATATTTTGTCTGGATAGGGCGAAACCCGAATTTGGGGTGTTTTCAGGGCAAATACTGTCATGCTGCCGTAAAATAACGGGTTAATTCATCCTCCACCCCGTCATTTTGCTCTAAAAAAGGATTTCTCATGGCACTCGTCTCTATGCGCCAGCTTTTGGATCATGCCGCTGAGCATGGTTATGGCATCCCCGCCTTCAACGTGAACAACCTCGAACAGGTTCAAGCCATCATGGAGGCGGCCGCTCAAACCGACAGCCCAGTGATCATGCAAGCCTCAGCGGGTGCGCGCAAATATGCGGGCGAGGGCTTTCTTAAATATTTGATTCAAGCGGCTGTTGAGTCGTACCCACATATTCCTGTGGTGATGCATCAGGATCATGGCCAATCGCCCAAGATTTGCCAGGGCGCGATTGATCTTGGCTTTTCTAGCGTGATGATGGATGGTTCGTTGAAAGAAGACGGCAAGTCGATTGCTGATTATGACTACAACGTTGCGGTCACCAAGCAAGTCGTCGATATGGCGCACAAGTTGGGCGTCACGGTTGAAGGCGAGCTCGGCTGCCTCGGTTCGCTCGAAACCATGGAAGGCGATAAAGAAGATGGCCACGGTGCTGATGGCAAGCTGACCATGGATCAGTTGTTAACTGACCCCGAGCAGGCTGCTGACTTTGTGCGCAAAACACAGCTGGATGCCTTGGCAATTGCAATTGGTACCAGCCATGGCGCTTACAAATTTACGCGCAAGCCTACAGGCGATATCTTGTCGATTTCGCGCATCAAAGAAATCAACAAGCGTTTGCCTAACACTCATCTGGTCATGCACGGCAGCTCAAGCGTGCCGCAAGAGCTCTTGGCCGAGATTCGCCAGTTTGGTGGCGACATGAAAGAAACCTATGGCGTGCCTGTCGAAGAAATCCAAGAGGCGATTAAGTTTGGCGTGCGCAAAATCAATATCGACACCGATATCCGCTTGGCAATGACAGGTGCGATTCGTCGTTTCTTTGCCGAAAACCCTGGCAAGTTTGATCCGCGCGAATACCTCAAGCCTGCCCGCGAAGCGGCTAAGGCGATTTGCGTGCAGCGTTATCAGCAGTTTGGTACCGCAGGTAATGCCAGCAAAATCAAAGTGATTTCATTGCAAGACATCGCTGGCCAGTACTCGGCAGGCAAGTTGTCGCAGGTTGTGCAGTAAAAATGTTTGTAGGTAGTTCAGTCGGGTAATCGCCTTTACTGGCTTGACTGACAGGTCAAAAAGCCCCTCTAACCACCTCGGTTAGAGGAGTTTTTTGCGAAGCTCGCCCGGTATGCCAAGACGACTGTCAGACAAACCGTCATTGGCATAGACGGCTGGGGTCTTGCGCGCCGGTGCCTTTGCGCTCTGCGTAAAGAGTCCCGCACTTCTTGTTAAAATCACCGAATCTTCAAGATTTAAGCGGGCGGAAGCTCGCTTTCACTTTTATAGGCTTCGCTGTGGCCCTCACTATTCTTCAGTCTTCGATCCAGTCTTTGCCCTTACTGGCGCGCGGTAAAGTGCGCGATATGTATGCGGTAGGCGACGATAAGTTGCTGATTGTTGCAACCGATCGAATCTCTGCCTTTGATGTGATTCTGGATGACCCCATCCCAGGCAAAGGCCAGGTGCTCAAAGAGCTCACAGATTTTTGGCTTGCCAAGCTCGCCCACGTATTGCCCAATCACTCAACGGGCATCAACCCTGAAGACGTCGTGACGGCTGCCGAGCGTGAGCAGGTGGTGGGCCGTGCGGTCGTGGTGAAACGCTTGAAGCCAATTTTGGTTGAGGCCGTGGCGCGCGGTTATTTGATTGGCTCTGGTTGGAAAGACTATCAAGCCAGTGGTTCAGTCTGCGGTATCGCTTTGCCGGCCGGGCTTAAACAAGCCGGTAAGTTACCCACGCCGATTTTTACTCCAGCTGCGAAAGCAGAGTTTGGCCTTCATGACGAAAACGTTGACTTTGATTATGTCATCAAAGAAATCGGTCTTGAAATGGCTGAACGCATTCGCGAGGTCACCTTGCGTTTGTATTCCGAGGCAGCAACATTTGCCGCGACCAAAGGCATCATGATTGCTGATACCAAGTTCGAGTTTGGGCTTGATGCAAACGGCACTTTGCATTTGATGGATGAGGTGCTCACGCCCGATTCATCGCGCTTTTGGCCTGCTGATGGGTACCGCGAGGGCATTAGCCCACCATCCTTTGATAAGCAATTTGTGCGTGATTATCTTGA
>CALCPT010000597.1 GCA_937897265.1 uncultured Alcaligenaceae bacterium | reverse complement strand
ATAATAATCCAATGAATGGAATTCCCAAAGACTTTACCGATGAGCTCTTGATTAAAGCGTGCCTCATCCAAGTATGCGTTGGTGAGAACGAGGTGATATTGCATTTTGATAATGGCACCTCGATAACTGTTGAATGCGAGATTACCTTCTCCGATGCCCATTCAAGCGTCCAGAGGCTTACAGATCCTCCAGCAATTGGCAGTGCCTTGATTTCGTGCCGCAGGCGAATGCGCACGCGGGCGTCGAGCGCCGAGAGTGGCTCGTCGAGCAGCAGCAGGCCAGGCGACGTGGCAAGCGCGCGGGCCAGCGCCACGCGCTGTTGCTGGCCACCCGACAGTTCGTGTGGGTAACGCTCGGCAAAACGCTTGGGATCGAGACCCACACGTTGCAATAGGTCGCGCGCCCGTGCGATCGCCTCCGTTTTACTGACGCCGTGTACCTGAGGCGCGAACGCGATTGAGTCCTCAATCGTTAAACGTGGGTTCAGCGAGGCGTAACTATCTTGAAACACCATCTGCGCCTGGCGTCTGAATTCTTTCAGGCTGAGGTCACGACTGCCGACTGACTGACCATCGAAAATAATGTCGCCGTGGTCGGCGGTGATTAAATTCATTAACAGTCGTGCTGTGGTGGATTTGCCGCAGCCTGATTCGCCGACAACGCCGAGCGTTTCACCCTTGCGCACCATAAAATCAATGCCATCGACTGCGCGAACCACACCGCCGCCTTTTCCTAAAATATCTTTTTTCAGCGCAAAGTGTTTGATGAGGTTCTTAACCATCAGCAGCGGCTGAGCGGCGCCACCGACATCAACGGTATCGGGTATAGGTGAATTCATCAGTTTTTGATCTCCATGGCTGAGCGCAACCCATCAGAGAGCAGGTTAAAGGCGATTGAGGTGATGAAAATCATGACGCCAGGTAAGGCGGCAATCCAAGGTTGTACATAAATGGCAGTGCGTAAAGTATTGAGCATCAGACCCCACTCAGGCTCGGGTGGTTTAACCCCCAAGCCCAAAAAGCTTAGACCAGACGCCAAGATCATCGACACGGCGATCAAACTGGTTGAGTACACAAAAATGGGGCTCAATACGTTGCCCAAGACATGAACACGAACAATCGTCAAAGCGTTAGCACCTGATGCGCGAGCCGCTTCAACAAAGTCACGGCTACGGATTTGGGTGGTGACGCTTTCGGCTACCCGCGCGATCGGCGGAATGAAAACGATGGTCAGCGAGATCAACGAGTTAGTGATACCTGTTCCTAAAACGCCGGACAACGCGATTGCTAAGAGCACCGACGGAAACGCATAGAACACATCAATCGTACGCATGATCGATGTGTTCACGATGCCGCCCGCGTAGCCTGCGATAATTCCAATGGTTGAACCGATCGTGAACGCCAAAAGTACTGGCGTGATTCCCATGAACAGAGACAGTCTGGCACCCACCATTAAGCGCGACAGCATGTCACGGCCTAACTCATCGGTGCCCAAGGGGTAGCCTTCAAACCCAATGGGTTTGAGTCGTTTCATGATTGAGGCGGCGTACGGATCTGCAGGAGTGATCCATGGTCCGAACACTGCCATGATTAAGAGGCACAAAATCACGAAGGCTGCGAACATGGCAACCTTGTCACGCACCAGGCGCGCAAACACGTTTTGCCAGTAGCCAGCCGAGTGTTCGATGTCGAGCGACGGCACTTTTTTGGTATCGACGGTAATCTTCAACATAGGTTCAGCCTCGTGCGATACGTGGATCAAGCATGGTCTGAATAATATCGACGATCATGTTGAGGATGACAAAGAAGGTGGCGAGCACGAGGATGGTCCCCTGTAGCAAAGGCAGATCTCGTTGAAAAATCGCAGAGTTTAGTAAAAAGCCGGTGCCGGGCCACGAGAACACGGTCTCGATCAAGATTGAGCCGCCAAGCAGGTAGCCCAACTGCAAGCCCATCACGGCAAGAGCCGTTGGGGCTGCATTTTTAACCACATGCGTGAAAATGCCGAGATTAGTCAGCCCTTTTGCCCGCAGGCCGACAATGAACTCTTGCGACAAAATTTCTGCGACAAGCGCACGTACTGTGCGCGAAATAATCCCCATCGGGATCACGCTCATCGTGATCGCAGGTAAGACCATATGCTTGATGTGCTCCCAGTTCCATTGCCAGTCTGAAGAGCCTCCAGGCCCAGCGCCGTTCGGTGGCAACCACATCAGCAGTGAACTAAAAATGATGACTAGCACCATACCAAGCCAGTAGTGCGGAACACTGACTCCCAAGACCGAGGTCAGGGATGCTGCTTTATCTACCCAAGAATTTTGAAAATAGCCCGCAACAAAACCGAACAAACAGCCAAAAATAAAGCCGATGAGCGTTGCCACGGCTGCCAGTCGAAAGGTATTGTGTACTGCGCGCATGACCTCGCTAGTGACAGGCCGGCCGCTCGCGATTGAGGTGCCTAAGTCACCTTGCAGAGCGCGCCAACCCCAACGAAAAAATTGTTCTGGATAAGACTTGTTAAAGCCGTAGATCTCCATCAACTGTTTTTGCAACTCTTGTGAGGCATCGGGTGGCATGATCGATACAAGCGGATCGCCAGGGGCCAGGTGCACAAGTGCGAAACACACAAGCGCCACACCAAACATAATGGGCAGTGTGTATAAAACGCGTTGAAAGGTAAAACTCAGCATAAAGACTGCCTTTAAATCGATCGTTGACCTTGAACTGAGACGATCAGAAAAAATAAATGCGGCGGCACCACAACGCGCGGTGCCGCCGCAGCCCTAGACCAATTAGTCTTTTGTCATCGTTGCGATGTCAATAAACCAACTCTTTGGTTGAACGACGTTTTTGACTTTTGCACTCATTGCACGTGGGCCTACGTCATGCGCGATCCAGACGAAAGCGGCTTCGTCCACAATCTTGGCATGCAGTTTTGCCAAGGCCTCGTCACGGCCTTTTTCGTCAAAGTTTGTGCGAGCGTTTGCGACAAGCTGGTCAAGCTCTGCGCTGCCGAAATAACCCCAGTTGTTTGAAACTGGTGGAAACGCTTTGGTACTTGAGAAGCGAACCATCGCAAAGAACGGATCCATTGCCGAGAAGCTGACGTTGGTTGCAGTTGCGCCGTTCGCTGCTGGGTCTTTAGCACCCAAGCGCCAGCTGTTAAACATGGTGTTCCACTCGATCACATCAAACTGAACATCGAAGAAGCATTGTTTGAGTGACTGTTGCACAAACTCGTTCATGGGTAAGGGTTGCATTTGCCCTGAACCAGAGGCCGAAATTTGGATCTTCGTCTTCATCGGCTTTGCAGTCGAGTAGCCTGCCTCTGTCATCAGTTTCTTGGCGGCAGCAGGGTCGTACTTGATGTCAAACGTTGGGTTACCAAACCAAGGGTGGCCGGGTGGGAAAGTACCCTTGGGGATGTCCATCATGTCGCCAAGCAGGCTCTTGAGGCCAGCACGGTCAACGCACAAGTTAGCGGCTTGACGCACGCGCTTGTCTAACCAAGGCGAACCCTCAGCAAAAGACAGCTGCCATGGCCATACGTGTGGTTGTGCATTACTGTAAATCGTAAAGCCGCGTTGCTTAATTTGCGGCATCGCATCGGGGGCTGGGGCTTCAATCCAATCGACCTGACCTGATAGCAAAGCGGCAGTACGCGCATTGGCCTCAGGCATTGGAATCATCACAACACGGTCAATTTTCGGTACACGCTTGGGATCCCAGTAGTCTTTGTTAGCAACAAGTTCTAAGCGCTCACGTGGCACAAAACGAGCCATTTTGAAAGGACCAGTACCTGAAGCATCGGCGGCAAAAGCGGTCCAGGCTTGTTTGGCACGTTCGGCGGGGTCGGTCACTGTAGCAGGGACAGCTTTGAGTTTTTGCTCCCACTTGGCTGGCGAAGCCATAAACAAGTTCGTCAAGTTAATCGGCAAAAACGAATCGGGCTCGCTCGTGGTCAGTTCCACGGTCATGTCATCAATTTTTTTGGCGCTGCGCAATGTTGGCATACGCGAGGCTGTCACACCGACTTGACTGGCGTCAAAATGCGGTGCAGCTTTATCCAAGACTTTTTGTACGTTCCAGACGACGGCATCTGCATTGAACGTCGAACCGTCATGAAACTTCACGTCTGGGCGTAACTTGAAAATCCATTTGGTTTTGTCTGTGGCATCGACTGCCCATGAGAGCGCAACACCTGGGATCACGACGCTGGCAGCGTCCGCTTTTGACAGGTCCCACTGAGTCAATGCGTCATACATCGGGATGCCGGTAAACCGATTGCCTTCAAAGCCCTGATCGGGTTGACCCAAGGTTCTGGGGATATCTGCGGCGGTCATGGCGATTGTCAGCGTTTTATTCTGCGCTAAGACCGGTTGGGCAAAGGCTGCAGCCAAAACACTGGCCATCAGTGTCAAGCGAACTGGGTTCAGTCCAACTCGAGCAAAAGAAAAAGGTTTTTTCATGGATTCTCCGGATGTTTAAATGACTGAATCGTGGCAAAGTGATTGAATAAAGGTGCTACCGCGAGGTGCGATCGAGATCGCTTGGTGCTAGCTAAATTCAAATGCGTAAACCTCGTTGTATGATCAGAAGCAAGTAACGTGCCATACCTAAGCAGACCGCAAGACGATCGATTTGATGTCAGACACACACGCATCAAGA
>CALCPT010000596.1 GCA_937897265.1 uncultured Alcaligenaceae bacterium | reverse complement strand
CGATCTCAAGACAAACTGGCGCCAAGCGTACTTGCCCAGATCTGGTCCCACCAAGCGCGCGACCTGCCAGGTTTTACCGCCATCAAGCGACACATCGACTTTGGCAACCTCTTCTGAGGCACCCATAGCCACGCCAGTGATTTGTACGGCACCCGCTTTGATCGGGCCGTTATCAGGCGAAGGTGATGTCACCCAAGATTTAGCATCCATCGCCCATACCGCAGGCTGACTTGGATCGCCTTTTTCACCGACCGGTGAAATGCGGTATCCGGTTTTTTGAATGGCCGCTTGCGTCTGCTCTTTTGTGAAGGCCAAACGCTTGATGTACTTAATGTTGTTCACACCGCTATAGCCAGGAACAATCAAGCGCAGAGGGCCACCGTGCGCTAAAGGCATCGGTTCGCCATTCATTTCCCAGGCCAACATGGCATCTTGCATCGCAGAGAGAGGGACCGAGCGCTCGACAATGACGGCATTGGGATCGATACCTTCAGGAAGCTTTTCACCACCTGTGCTTGTCATATAAACCATTCCGGCAGAAACGCCCCCCAAAGCTTCAATGACCGTGCGAACAGGTACGCCCGCCCACATGACACAGCCTGCTGCACCCGTCTGCCATCTTGTGCCACTTGGTTTGCCGGGAAACAAGCCGCGACCATTGCCTGAACATTGCAATACCGTTGCCATCGTTTCGAACCCCATCTGCTTGAGCTCAGCGATTGAGAGGGTCTGTGGTTTTCCAACGCCTTGAATAGCGACTTGCCAGGTGTTGACATCACCAATGTCAGCCGCTGAAGGCGCAGGCAGATTGTTACGAATGAACAGGCGATCACTCGGTGTGATAATGCTTGAGCCGATGGCCGAACGCTTAGTTTCAATCGTTGTCGGGGTATGAACGATCATGCTGTCAGCGTGTTTCCAGCTGACGTAGCTTGGAAGAGGTTTCGCTGCCGACGCAGCTGGAGCGGCGGCAGGCGTAGTGACAGAGGCAGCTGCTTGCGCTTGGGCAGACTTTGGATTGAGCCCAACAGCGGCCATCAGACCAACGGAGGCGCCCAGCAGATTACGGCGCGAGATTTTGATTGAATTTGTCATGATGACCCCTTGAGATGTGAACGCAATAGTCGCTTTGGTGATGCCTCTATTTTAGCGAACTTGGCGTCTGATGCATAAATCGCGGTGTTTTAATAAATTCGAGTTATAAGTGCTCACAAGTCTGTTTACTGACGAACATCGCATGTAACCTGGTCCCTTTCTGAGCTGCCGACGTCGGCGGCCACTGGACCGCATCCCACGTTGCCAGCACTGCAAACCAGTTTGATTCCTACGGTCTTGATTGCGCCCGCTGTGGGTTGGCGCGTCCAAGCGCAGCGTTGACGCTGCGTCCTGTTTGCTACCGGGCGGTTGAACATGTGTTTGCTACGTAGAGAGCCAAACAGGCTCGTCTAACCCAAAATTGGGTGCGGGTCTTGCCCACCTCGGAGTTGTCTCTGACATTTTTAAAACTGGGCCCAGGGTCAGCATTTGGCCATGATTTGTTGTATTCGTTTTTACGTATAACGTTTCGAGTTCGGCGTTTGTGAGGGCTCCTGTCGCAGAATCGAACTCTTTAAGCAGACCTTGACGTTGGATAAACATCGCTGACTGACAAAGCGAAACGTTCACTTCGTAGCCGCCACCTTCTTTTGCCCGCCTCGCGAGAGCAAGCATGACACCGATTGCCCCCATGTAGCCTGTCAAATAATCGCACATCGGAGCAGACACCAACTGAGGCTGACCCGCTCCGATCGCTTCCCCATGGGTGTGGCAAACACCGGTAACGGCTTGCGCGATCTGCTCCCAGCCGGCTCGGTCTTTAAAAGGCCCGCCGCTGCCAAAACAACTGACAGACAAATGAATGAGGCCGGGGCATAGATCAAAGAGTTGCTCGCGTCCAAAACCTCTTTTTGTGAGTGCTCCGGGGCGATAGCCGTCGATTATCACATCAGCCGAAGCGACCAAATCACGAAAGATTTCGGCCTGCCTTGCAACTTCAAAATCTAGAAAACAGCTGCGTTTGCCATGACTGGTATCGCGTACATGCTCAGCGACCTGCGGCAAGTGAGGCGCCGTCACCATCAAGACATCAGCGCCATGCTCAGCCAGAGTACGCCCAGCAATCGGACCCGCAAGAATCCGCGTGAGGTCTAGTGTACGTACGCCCTCTAGCGGTCGTGTTGTGCTCGCGACAGGTCTGGGCGCACCGTCCCTGACCTTGCGAATCTCAATCACAGGAAGTGCGCTCAAGTATTGCCCTTGAGGATGCGCGAGCCACTCGGCAGGTGTTCGAATCAAACCACCGCAGGCTTGGGCGTCAGCAATCGCTTGCTCGAGCGCCTCTCCCTCCCACTGTCTGACGGCTGAGGACACACCCTCAGCCGAATGCTCACACTTTAAAACACCCAGTACTTTAGGCGTCAAACTGGGCAAATTCAGATGAGGGAGAAGCCATTTTCCGTCTTGAGTCGGCCAAGGCTGAGTCGTGGTCAGCATTTTCTTCATCATGTCTGAAGGAGGAACGCCAACATATTGCCCCTCTTCATTTTGCTTACGCGTGTAATCCACAGTCCGTAAAACAGCGGCGGCATGCCTCACGTCTAGCGACAAGCCTTGCCTGTTACCGTGTCGTAATTCCCACAGGTCATTGGCCGCGATTCCGACCATGGTTAGCGCTGCAGCGACTGACTCACCTGCTTTAAAAGGCGTCTTGTAAAACGGATCAGCACCCGCGATTTCGATCTGCTCGCTTGGATCAGAAAGATCTCTGACACGTAACAGTTCTTCAAGGGCAGAAACGAATGCTTCTGGTGCATGAACTGAGGTGGTTTTTAAATTGGTTAAAGACATGTCGCAAACCTTCATGTGTGGATTTGTATGTTACCTGCCTCTGCAGGCCGCAACACCCGCGAAGACCCGCACGTCACCGCACCTTTTGCATCGATTGACTGTGGAGCACGAAATCTCAAAATCGTTGTTTACTTGACTACAGGCGTTAAATCCTCAGTCACCATTTCACGTGACATTTGGACGTATTGAATGACTTTTCCAGAAAAATTCATCTTGTTTAAATTGATCTGACGAATGTTGAGGTTTCCGTATGTGCGAAAGTAGGCTATTTTATTTTTGAGGTCATACACCGTCACCCATTGTGTTTGCTCATAGGCTAACGCGTCTTTGGCACCGTCCTTACCAGTGACTCTTTCAGCGACCACTCCAATAGGAATATCGACAGCATTCAAAATATGAAAAGCTAAATTCGAAGCCTCTCTTGCTGTAGGCACCGGTTGACTGGCAAAGGCCAACGCCGTCGCACGCAAAAACCTTGAGGGTGGCGTGTAATCACCGGGTATTCCTAACAACCCTGTGCCTTGGCCTAAAGGTTTTAAGCTTGTTTTGCCAAGCGTTAAACCGTCTACGTTGATATTCGTCAGATTGATATGGTTGCGTAGATTATTGATGTGCCAGTCGAAAGTAGGAGCATTCGTCAGTACGCCGATCGGATTCTCGTAAACCATCAGCTGTTTATTGACATACTCAATGACGATTGAGCCACCTTTTGCGTCTCTAAATGCCCAGTGCAGTGGTTGAACCCCAATCTGCGGTATGTCGAGTCCGTAGACCGTGATGTTCTTTAATGCCTCGCTCACCTCGCCAACAGTTTCGAACTGGCTCAACGCCCAATTCACAATATCCGTATTCGCGATCGTGTTTTTGTTCTCGGCAACGTAGGTCTGATATTCAAAAAATCCAGGGATATATAACGCATGTGCGGTTAAGCCAACCTCGTTCATCCCGTCTGTTGCAACATTCAAGTCAAAGGTATTGATCCCCAGAAAACCGTATTTCGCCGTCCATGTCATCCCTGGCTTCATACCGGGTTGCATTGCATTTAACGTAAATTGTCGGGGTACCAGCATGACATTACTTTTGAGATCTAGGCCAAGCTCCATGGAGCGGCCAGTGATCCATGCGCCATCTTGAGATTGGAGCCGAAAAGTCGTGCAGGCGAGTCCCGGGGTAGCCATGAATATTGATACGCTCAGGCAGAGCAGCCTAGCGAGGATACGTTTGAGATTGTGACTTAGCATAGAACTACCCTATCAAAAAAACTTATATCAGCGGGACAGTGGTTCAATATACGCTTGATAGCCGTACTTGCGGTACTGCTTCGCTTAGCCACGAGAGAGACATTAGGTGCCAGAAGTTCAGCCATGAAAGGCTACTTTCATTGAGAGGATTTCATTGAAGATCTCTTTAATTTGATTTTTAATAAAAAAATGGACTACCCTCGAAAGGATGGTCTTGTGAGGTAATGACGGTGGGGCGAAGGCTGAGTGAAAAGAGTTGTAGAGTCGGATCGCATCGATGCGATCCGAGTGTCATGACTGTCTGAAGTAGGTCGAATAGGTTTTGATTGCGATGAGATAACGTTGTAATTCATTTGCGATACAATTATTTCTATGAAAACAGCCACAATCCCAGCCATTCGGGTTCTTCCCGCCTTGCGCGAGCAAATCGAGTCTTCGCTGCATTCGGGCGAGACCTTGTCTGAATTCGTCGAACAGTCGGTGCGCATGGCGCTACAACGCAGACGCGACCAGAGCGAGTTCGTTGCGCGCGGGATGACCTCGCTCAATACCGCACGGCAAACCCAGGACTACGTCGATTCAGTCGTCGTCATCGATGACTTGCAGCGTAAGCTTGACGCTGCCAAGGCAACACTCGCCAAACGCCGCGCGTGACGTATCGGGTTCGACTGACGCGGCAGGCGCAGGCCGATCTGCAGCGGCTCTTTGATTTCATCATTGAACGTGAATTAGCGAGCTCCACGGGAGGCCTCGAGGTCGCCGAACGGGCTCTAACTGCAATCCGTGCCGGATTCGACACGCTGCGGGCTATGCCCTTCACCTGCCGAAAGGCGGGTGACAGCCCGTTTTTGCGCGAGCTGGTTATCTCTTTTGGTGCAACCGGGTACGTAGCCCTGTTCGAAATCATCGATGAGCAGGAAGTCGTGATCGCTGCGGTTCGTCATCAACGTGAAGACGATTACTATTGATGCGCTTGTTCAGCTGCTGGCTTTAGCCCGCAATGTCTGCCCAAGGATCCATGCCTTCATCAGCAGCTTCCATCGGTAGCGATACACGTGAGCGCGACGCAGGAGTAAAACCCATCTCTGTTGCTGCCTTAGTCATAATTTGAGCTTGCTTGTTGGCAATCGCAAGGTACGGTGACTGCATTGGCACTCCAGTGTTTGGGGCTTTCACAAGCAGACCGGTCTTGTTAATGCCCGTTTGAGCTTTGCGATACAGATCTGCGGCACAGGCCCAGACTTCGAGCACAGACATATCCAAGCGTTTCAATAAATTAGGTGGTGCACACTGAAGTGCATAGCGCCAGGCTGACTTCGCGCCCTCGGCCATGTAGTCTGGCGGGTCAACCAGTTCACCCTGAGGCTTTGGTTCGTTCAGATTTGTGCGGCACTTTTGTAACGTCCCTCTGATTTTCTTAACCGTCGTGGGTAGTGGTTTACGACCAGCCATAAATGTTCCAATTTGGGGGGATCCCCCCTTGTTTCAATTTGCACGCGCAAAAATTTGATTAAGGCCACGCCTCACTACTTTCAGACTGTAGAGATTCAGACCCCCTAGGGGGTGTAGCGCTTGGCTGCAGTCTCGCGCGCGGTCTTGCGGTTGTGGCACGACACGCAAAGAGGCTGTAGGTTTTGCCAACCAAAACGATCGCCTCCTTCCTTGAGGGGCTGAACGTGATCAGCCACCACCGCAGGGGCTATGCAACCAAGTGCGCTGCAGGCCTTGCAGGTCGGGTGCTCACGCAAAAAGGCTGCGCGTACCGAGCGCCAGCGCCCCGACTGATAAAAGTTACGCTCAGAGTCAAAGCCTCGTCGAGCACGACCGTAGTCACGGTGCACTAGCGCAAGGTGTCTGTCGCAGTAGCCAGGCGTTGCTAACAGCTCTGGGCAGCCGGGGTGACGGCACGGTGTCGGTGCACTTCGTGGCATAAGCGCTTTATTCCAACTTTTTATCGAATTCAAGCAAAGTTCTTGCAGATAGTGCTTGGCTTGTTGCGTCTTCAGAGCGTTCATACAGACGTCTCAAAGACGCTTATCAATCAACCTGCCGGAGCACCCCATGAAACTAACAACACTGACATCGAGCCAAAGCCAACTCCTTCAAGCCGCTGCCTGTCAGCCGCAGCGCTTACTGACAGACTTCCCACCAAACCTAAAAGGTGGTGCACTCATCAAAGTGCTGACAAGCCTTGGCAACCAGGGCTTGATCCAACCCCACAGCAAAACTGCCTCTGGCAACACGCAATTTGCAATCACCAATGAAGGGCTGCAAGCGATCGGTGTTCAACCGCCGGTTGTAACGAAGCGTGAGGTGAGTAAGCAAGCCCTCTTGGTCGAGCTCATGAGCCGCCCCGAAGGTGCGACGCTTGCGCAGATGGTTCAGGCCACGGGTTGGCAGGCACACACGGTGCGCGGCTGCTTGGCTGGGGCCTTAAAGAAAAAGCTTGGGCTACTCATTGACTCAGTCAAAGAGACGGGCGGCGAACGCGTCTACAGAGTCTCGCCCATCTCAACTGTTTGCGCCTCACTTAGAGCCTGAGGCGTTAGCTCTGCGAAGGCTTGGCCATCCGACTCTCGGGTGGCCTTGAGTCCTGTGTAGTCCTCCCAACGCTTGACGATGACGTCAACGTACTTGGGATCTAACTCAACTAGCCGCGCTTGGCGATTTGTTT
>CALCPT010000595.1 GCA_937897265.1 uncultured Alcaligenaceae bacterium | reverse complement strand
GTCAGCCATTTCGGGGGTCAGGCCGGCCTTTTCGAACGCGGTCCGTACGGCAGCAAAGCTTGAGGGTGGGCAAATGACTTCAATCACGCCCTCTTCGTCGGTTAGGACGTCGTCGGCTCCTGCCTCGAGGGCGGCTTCCATGACAACATCTTCAGAGGTACCGGGCGCAAAGACAAATTGACCGCAGTGGGTAAACATAAACGCAACCGAGCCTTCTTGCCCCATATTGCCGCCATGTTTGGCAAAGGCGTGACGCACGTCTGCCACGGTGCGGGTACGGTTATCTGTCATGCAGTCAACCACCACCGCAACGCCACCGATGCCGTAGCCTTCGTAACGGATTTCGTCGTAGTTTGAGCCATCTGCCCCGCCAACGCCCTTAGCGATTGCGCGT
Organism: uncultured Alcaligenaceae bacterium; assembly: GCA_937897265.1. Lineage (GTDB taxonomy): Bacteria > Pseudomonadota > Gammaproteobacteria > Burkholderiales > Burkholderiaceae_B > Zwartia. Next base: position 8,777 of record CALCPT010000595.1, on the reverse strand, counting down.
TGAACGTTTTCTTTAGGCATGTTGGCCGCGTTGGCTTTATCCCAAACCATTCGCAGTCGCGGATTGGCATCCGGATCGGCGCCGCCGGCGCGTGCGGCAACGGTGATTTCGCGGATAATTTTGGTCCAGAGCTTTCCGCGTTTGGCATCCTGGCGACCTTTACGGTGCTGGATATTGGCCCATTTACTGTGTCCGGCCATGGTTTCCTGAAAATTGGCTACGATAAAGGTTCATTTTACCTTGGCAGCGGGATAAACTCTTGCCGTCGGGGTTCAAGCATCTGTTTTAGCCTCAAACGCGATTTTTATACAGTCAGCCTCATTTTCAGGAGCACCCCATGAGCACTCTAGTGAAAGCCATTCAAATCGAAGAAAACGGTGGCCCCGAAGTCTTAAAGTTGGTCGAAATCGAAGTGCCTGCACCGGGCGAAAACGAAATCACCATTCGCCAGCATGCTGCCGGCTTGAACTTTATCGATATTTATTTCCGTACTGGTCTGTATAAAAGCGCGATGCCAACAGGCTTGGGCTTTGAGGGCGCAGGCGAAGTCATCGCTGTTGGTAAAAAAGCTGCTAAGCGCTTTAAAAAGGGCGATCGCGTCGCTTACGGTCAAAGCCCAATCGGCGCCTACGCTCAAGCGCGTAATGTGCCTGCAGCACAAGTCGTGCACCTGCCTAAAGGCATCAGCTACGAAGACGCTGCCGCAATGATGCTAAAAGGCCTCACCGTGCAATACCTGTTTCGCCAAACGTATCGTTTGCAGGGCGGCGAAACCATCTTGTTTCACGCCGCAGCCGGCGGCGTGGGCCTGATCGCATGCCAATGGGCGAAAGCCTTGGGCGTGAAGCTGATCGGTACGGTATCGAGCCCAGAAAAAGCAGCACTGGCTAAGGCGCATGGTGCTTGGGCTGTCATCGACTACTCAAAAGAAAATGTCGTCGAGCGTGTGCTTGAACTCACCAAAGGTAAAAAAGTGCCCGTGGTGTATGACGGCGTGGGTAAAGACACTTGGATGACTTCACTCGACTGCTTGCAGCCGCGTGGCTTGATGGTCAGCTACGGCAACGCCTCAGGCGCGGTTGAAGGCGTCAACCTCGGGATCTTGGCCGCAAAGGGTTCGTTGTTTGTGACACGTCCCTCGTTGGCCGCGCACGTCAGCACCCCCGAAAAAATGCAAGCTGCTGCAGACGAGTTGTTTGGTCTAGTCTTGAAAAAGAAAATCAAGATGCGCATCGACCAGCGCTATCCGCTTGAGCAAGCTGCCGAGGCACAAGCCGCGTTGGCCGCCCGTAAAACGACTGGCGCTACGATCTTTACACTCGAGTAAAGTGAGTCGCGCGAAGCTTCGCGCAGCGCGTGTCGTATAAGTTGAAAAGCCCTCTTGCAGCAATGCAAGAGGGCTTTTTGATACCGAATGGCTTTTGAGCGACTGGTGCTGGCTTTGCGCCACTGAGGAGTCAAGGCCCTTGTCGTTCGCACTCGAGTAAATAGCAGCTGGGAAGCATCTTGCCAGCTGCTTGCCAGAGCCTTACGCTTTGGCCTCATGGTGATAACGCGTCACACGTTCAACTTCATTTTTTGACCCAAGCACCACGCTCACGCGTTGGTGTAGCGCCGTCGGCTGAATATCCAGAATACGTTGTTCGCCATTGGTGGCCGCGCCGCCAGCTTGCTCAACCAGCATACTCATGGGGTTAGCCTCATACATCAAGCGCAGTTTGCCTGGCTTGTTGGGCTCGCGTGAATCCCACGGGTACATAAAGATACCGCCGCGCGTCAGTAAACGATGCACGTCTGCCACCATTGAGGCAATCCAGCGCATATTAAAGTCTTTGTCGCGAGCGCCTGTCTTGCCGGCTAGCAGTTCATCGACATACTTGCGAACGGGTGGCGCCCAGTGGCGCATGTTCGACATGTTGATGGAAAACTCTTTGGTGTCTTCGGGGATCTGCATGTTTTCGCTTGTCATGATCCACGAACCCATTTCGCGATCAAGCGTAAAGCCCACCACGCCCTGACCAATCGTTAAGACCAACATGGTTTGTGGCCCGTAGACCGCGTAGCCCGCCACGACCTGCGTGCTGCCGGGCTGCAAGAAATCTTGCTCTGTGATTTCGCGGCCTGAAGCTGACGCAGGTGCGCGCAACACTGAGAAAATGGTGCCAATTGAAACGTTGACATCAATGTTTGACGAACCATCTAGTGGATCAAACAGTAATAAAAACTCACCCTTGGGATAACGATTAGGAATCAGATGGATGGTTTCCATTTCTTCAGACGCCATCGCGGCTAAATGGCCACCCCATTCATTGGCCTCGAGCAAAACTTCGTTAGACATGACGTCTAATTTTTTTTGCACCTCACCTTGAACGTTCTCGCTTTCGAGACTACCTAACACACCACCCAACGCGCCTTTACTGACGGCATGGCTAATCGTTTTACAGGCGCGTGAGACGATTTCAATTAACAACCGCACCTCTGCGCTAACCGCTTGGCTCGAGCGTTGCTGTTCAACTAGGTATTGGGTAAGTGTTTTGCGTTTCATGTGGGTTCTAATCAACAATATCGGGTCAGGAGGGTTAACGGAACGCTGATTACAACGCCAGCGCCTTTGAGACAATCTCAAGTGTATTACGCGATAACCCTTTGTGCGAGGCCACCCGCTGCAATTGGACGCGCATCTGTGCCTGCACGCTCGGTATAAACCGAGCCCAGTGATCAAAGGCACGGGCTAAACGCGCCGCGATTTCAGGGTTAATGGCATCAAGCGCTAAAACCTGATCGGCCCAAAAGCGATACCCACTGCCATCCTCGGCGTGCAGTCCACTGGGGTTTCCAATGCAAAACATAAAGATCACAGCGCGCGCGCGATTGGGGTTGCGTAGCGTAAATGCAGGATGCGCCATTAGCGTTTGTATCGTGGCGACGGTAGCCCTCGGCGAGGTGGCTTGAACACCAAACCACTTATCAACGACCAAGGCATCGTGTTGCCAGGCCTGGTAAAACTGATCGACTACGTTTAGGGCCTCGGTGCCTGAAATCTCGTGGACAATCGTTGAGAACGCGGCCATACGGTCTGTCATGTTGGTTGCGAGCTTGAACTGTTGCAACGCAAGGGCGTCTGTCTGCGAGCGATGCTCTGTATCTGGCGCCTCTGCGCTTGTGCCGAAGCGTTCTGTCGTTGCGACCGCGGTGTTGACGCCAGCGGGCAGAACGTCGGCACCCGCAATTAAATACGCTAAGGCCAGGTTCTTTAACGCACGCCGTCCGGCGGGCAGGGGGGCTGGCGAATAGTCTCCGGGTGTTGACTGCGCCTCATAAATGGCTTGTAAGGTGGCGCGACGAGCGGATCCTAAGGCTGCGCGCAAAGCACGTCGCGCCACCGATATCGCAAGCGGGTCCATCGGAGTCGTCCGCTCAGTCAGGGTTTTTTCAGCAGGCAAACTCAAGGCGCGTGCGCGAAAGCCCGAATCAAGCGCCGGGTCTGTCAGAGTGGCGGCCCAGGCGCTTAGCATGACTGCATCGACGCTGCCCGTATTGCCAGTCTGCCGCCAGTGCTGTGCCATCTTCAAAATTTGACGCGAGGCAAGCTCTTGACCTGCCTCCCAGCGCACAAAGGCGTTGGTGTCGTGAGCGCTTAATAAGGCTAAGTCTTGATCTTGATAGGTGTAGTCAATAATCACCGGGGCCGAGAAGTCACGCAGTAGCGAGGGCACGGGCTTAGCAAGTACGTCATTGAGTACCCAAGTCTGTGTTGTTTGCGTGAGCTCAAGCAATGCCTGCTGCCCGGTAGTGCCTTGCAATGAAAATGCTAAAGGCTTTCCTTGTGGGTCAAGCAAACCGATTTTTACAGGGATGTGAAACGGTAACTTGTTGAGGCCAGTTTGTTTTTCGACTCCAACGGGCGCGCACGTTTGCGATAGGGTCAGCGTGCACTGTTGCAGCGCTTGGTTGTAAGCAAGATCAACGTGAACTCTGGGCGTGCCCGCCTGCTGATACCAGCGCCTAAAAATATCAAGATTGCCCCGATACGCCCATTGCATCGCGTCAACAAAATCATCGCAAGTGACTGCTTGTCCGTCGTGACGCCGAAAGTACTCGTCCATCCCCGCACGAAACGCTTGTTCGCCCAGCAGTGTGTGCATCATGCGAATGACCTCTGCTCCTTTCTCGTACACCGTTGCGGTATAAAAATTGCCGATTTCTTGATAGCTTTCGGGGCGAATCGGGTGTGCCATTGGGCCACTGTCTTCAGAAAACTGGGCACCACGCAGCGCCACGACATCATCAATGCGCTTAATCGCACGCGCGCTCGCCGCAGCAGCGGCGTCAAGCCCCTGCGCCATCATGTCGGCCGTAAACTCTTGATCGCGAAAGACCGTGAGCCCCTCTTTGAGGCTCAGTTGAAACCAGTCTCGGCACGTCACTCGATTGCCGGTCCAGTTGTGAAAGTATTCGTGGCCAATCACTGCTTCGATGGCTTGATAGTTTGCATCGGTGGCGGTGTTCGGATCCGCCAGCACGTAGGCGGCGTTAAAGACGTTTAAGCCTTTGTTCTCCATGGCGCCCATATTGAAGTCGCGCGCTGCCACGATCATGAAACGATCCAGGTCAAGCTCTAGACCAAAGCGAACTTCGTCCCAACGCAATGAACGCTCAAGCGACTCCATCGCCCAGCCCGTTTGGTCTTGTGTTCCGGGGTCGCTGTAGACCTGCAGCAAAACTTCGCGTCCGCTTGCCGTATTGGTGCGTTGCTCGCGACAGTCGAAAGCACCTGCAACCAACGCAAACAAATAACTAGGCTTGGCGAAGGGATCTTGCCACTTAGCCTCGTGGCGGCCATCGTCAAGTTGCTTGGTAGAGATGAGGTTGCCGTTTGACAGCATGAGTGGGTAATCGGCTTGCTTGCCCCGCAGAGTGACTTCATATGTTGACATCACGTCAGGGCGATCAGCAAACCAGCATATTTTTCTAAAGCCTTGAGCCTCGCATTGAGTAAACAGGCTGTTACCCGACACGTACAAGCCGGCCATGCTGGTGTTGGTGGCGGGCGAACACGTGCTGGCGATGAGCAACGTGGCGTGGTCGGGCATGTTGTGGATGGTGAGCGTTTCTTCAGCAAGTGTGTATTGCCCAGAAGTGAGACGCGAGCCATTGAGGTGCAGACTCACCAGCGTCAACGCTTGACCATCAAGAACGAGATCCGTACACAAAGGCGTGTCCACCTTACGCATAACGGTCAATTCGGCTCTGACAGAAGTCAGGTCTGCCTGCAACTCAAACTCGAGGGAGACCTTCGGAATCGAAAACGGAAAGGGCAGGTAATCTTGCCGGCGAATGGTGATTCCGGTGTCTGTGCGCATGAACTGGCTTCCAAATCGAGCTAACGTAAGGGTAAGCGTACGTTGTGGTTTAGGGTATGAACGCCTATTGTAGGGGCGCACAATGAAAAAACTTGTAATCTGCCCTATGATAAGCGGCTGAGAAGTCGTTTAACCCAATAATATTTTCGTGAGACACCGACATGACACAACTTGAAGTGCGTCCCTTATCGAGGGCCGTGGGCGCAGAGATCCTGGGCATTAACTTACTTGACCCAGTGAGCGACGCGCAAATTGCGGAAATCCGCAAGATCTGGTTGCAACACAGTGTCGTGTTTTTTCGCGAACAACCTCTCGAACCCGGGGCATTTCAGGCGTTTGCACAACGCTTTGGTGAAATTATTGAATATCCCTTTGTGAAGGGTTTGCCCGATTTTCCGTTAATCGTGCCGGTATTAAAATTGCCCCACGAAAAACATAATTTTGGCGGTGTTTGGCATACTGACACGACATATTTACAAGAACCGCCGATGGCGACCATGCTGATCGCTCGCGAACTACCACCGGTGGGCGGCGACACACTGTTTGCCAGTAATTACTCAGCCTTTGAAGGCCTGTCGCCTGCGTTGCAAGCTACCTTGCGCACGCTGAAGGGCGTGAATTCGTCAGCGAAAGCAGCCGTGACACACTCACGTGAAGATCGTTTGGCTGACTCAGCAACAGATAAAGGCCGCTCTGAGCTGAACTCTGAACATCCCGTTGTGCGAACGCATCCAGAAACTGGCCGCGAGGCGCTTTACGTCAATCCGGGCCACACTGTCCGCTTTGCTGGCTGGACCGAAGAAGAAAGTGCACCGCTTTTAAACTATTTATTTGAACAACAGGTCAAGCCCGAATATACCTGCCGGTTTGTTTGGCGTCCGGGTTCAATTGCTTTTTGGGATAATCGCTGCGCCTTGCATAATCCAATTAACGATTATCACGGGCACAAGAGATTATTACATCGTATTACCTTAAAGGGCGACAAACCCGCCTAATCAGATTGCGTCGTTTTGGCGGATTAACCGGTACAGCGATAGCTGATCGCTGTACCTTTTATTTATTTTTTGGAAATCACATATGTTTACGATGGGTAAAACCTTTGGGCATTATTTAATCGCCATGTTGGCAGGTATTTGTTTAATCAACACCGCCACTGCGCAAGTCCCTCCGTCGTTGACAGGCAAGCAAATTAAAATCATTGTGCCCCAAACCGCTGGGGGAGCTTCAGACGCGATTGCCCGCATTATGGGGCAAGAGGTCTCGAAACGCTGGGGTATTCCAGTGGTTGTTGAAAATCGACCTGGCGCGGGCGGAAATATCGGCAGTGATACGGTTGCTAAATCGAGCCCAGACGGCACGACTTGGTTAATGAGTTATTCAGGCACGCACGCGATTAATCCTGCTTTATATCAAAATATGCCGTTTGATACCGTTAAAGACCTAGTCCCTTTGGGTGCGTTGGCAACCTTGCCTTTTGTGCTGGTCGTCAGTCCAAGCTTGCCCGTCAATAATATTGCCGAATATGTTGCGTATGCAAAAGCCAACCCCGGAAAAATAAATATCGCGTCCTCGGGTAACGGCTCGGTCGCACATTTACTCGACACCATGTTTGATTCTGCAGCGGGTATTAAAACTACACATGTGCCTTATAAAGGCATCGCACCGGCACTCACCGATGTGATGAGTGGGCAGGTTCAGGGTACGTTTGCGAGCGCACCGTCGGTGATGGGGCAGATTAAAAGCGGTGCTGTGAAACCGTTGGCAGCTTCAGCAACTAAGCGCTCTGAGGCCTTGCCGGCGCTACCCACCTTTGGTGAGGCGGGCTACCCACAGTTGGGGCTAGACTCGTGGTTTGCATTTTTTGTACCCACTGCAACGCCCATGGCGTTACGGCAGCAGATTCATAGCGAGATCAATAAGATCTTAAGCGATCAGACGGTGATGACTCAGTTATCGTCGAAAGGAGCCTCAGCCATGCCCATGGACTTGGCTGAGTTTCAGAAGGTGGTCGATAAGGACATCCAAGAATGGGGCAAGGCCGTGCGCGATTCTGGAGCCAAAATCGACTAAAGCGCTAGATTAAAAACTGTTGGCGAGGCTGGCCATTTTTTTCGGCCTCGACGACCCACAGCGGAGCTTTACCGCGGCCAGTCCAGGTGGCACCGCTCGCGGGATGGCGATATTTAGGCGCCACGGGTTTTTTGACCCCTGTTGCTTTGGCGCTTTTAGCAGGGCGACCCGCCTTGGCAGAGCTCTTGACTTTACCGTAGGCTGCGGCGAGCTCATCGGGCGAAATGTCGTATTCTTTCATCGTGCGCACCAGATTATTAATGACTGGCTTGCGGCTTTTGGTCTGTAATACCTGCGCTTGCTTTTGCAGTTTTTCAATTTCTTTATTAATTTTTGCTTGCAGTGTTGCGTAATTTTGGCGCGCCATGATTATTACCTTTTTTAATAAACGTCTATTAATTAGTTTATACCTTTTTTATATTTTTTTCATTGTGGATACTACGAGTATTAATGTTTTGATGACAACGGTGAATAATTAAACTGTTCTTTGGGCCGGTTATATGAGCAATAGCTGTGCTTAAATGTATGAAAGTCACGACTTAAATTCTGTCAAATTCTCTCGATACGGAACGCCCATGAAAGCCCCTTTAAAAGTTGCCGCGGTTCAAATGGTGTCAGCGGCTTCGTTAAATCAAAATCTTGATGCTGCGGCAAAATTAATCGCGCAGGCAGCCCAAGAGGGCGCGCAACTCATTGGTTTGCCTGAATATTTTTGTTTATTTGGGCGTAAAGAGACCGATAAACTGGATATTGCCGAGCAGCCCGGCACGGGGCCGATTCAAACGTTTTTGTCAGAGACGGCGCGCCAACATAATATTTGGTTATCGTGCGGCAGCATGCCGTTGGTATCGTCAGATTCCGCTCGGGTCTTAAATACTCAACTGATTTTTGATCCGAGTGGCAAGCAAATCGCTCGTTACGACAAAATCCATTTATTTGGATTTACTCGCGGTACCGAAAGTTATGACGAATCGCGCGGCATTTTGGCGGGCGACACGATTTGCCGGGTTGATACCCCTGTGATTAATTTAGGGTTGTCGATTTGCTATGACCTCCGTTTTCCTGAGTTATATCGCGCGCTCGGCGAAGTGGATTTGATTTTGGTGCCTTCGGCCTTTACGTATACGACAGGTCGCGCACATTGGGAGACCCTGTTGCGCGCAAGGGCAATTGAAAATCAATGCTACGTTCTTGCTCCTGCCCAAGGCGGTAATCATGAGAATGGTCGCCGCACATGGGGGCACTCGATATTGATTGACCCCTGGGGCGAGATCTTGGCCAATCTCCCCGAAGGAGAAGGCTTTATTTCTGGGGTCTTGTGCAAAGATAAATTAAACGAGGTAC
>CALCPT010000594.1 GCA_937897265.1 uncultured Alcaligenaceae bacterium | reverse complement strand
GATTTCTGATGCAGAGATGGCTGCGCGTAAAGCAGCCTGGAAAGCACCTGCACCGCGCTACGAGCGTGGTTACGGCTGGATGTTCTCTAAACATATTCAGCAGGCCAATGAGGGCTGTGATTTTGATTTCTTGCGCACTGATTTTGGTGCACCGGTGTCAGAGCCTGATATTTATTGAGCGAGACTCTTCGCAAGTACTCTTAACCCGATTGTTAATAAGCGAGATTCACCATGAGCAGTCTTAAACCAGATACCCGCGAAAAACTGATGGGTATCAGCACCGCCACGCTCGCAACCTGCCTGTTCAAGCGCGGTTTGCGTAATCAGTTTATTCAGGGCGTACAGCGTTTATCAAAAGCCACTAAGAACATGGTGGGCGAGGCCTACACGCTGCGCTATATTCCTGCGCGCGAAGATCTCAATACCATGGAGGTTTTTAAAGACCGTAGTCATCCGCAGCGCAAGGGCATCAACGAGTGTCCAGCGGGTGCTGTGTTTGTCATTGATAGTCGTAAAGACGCGCGCGCCGCTTCGGCCGGTGGTATCTTGGTTGGGCGCTTGATGGCTCGAGGCGTGGCTGGTGTCGTAACGGACGGTGGCTTTCGTGACTCTGCTGAAATCGCCGAGTTGGGTATCCCCGCCTATCACCAACGCCCGTCAGCTCCTACCAATCTCACGTTGCATCATGCGATTGATATTAATGTGCCGATTGCTTGCGGTGATGCGCCAGTGTTTCCGGGAGACGTGATTGTTGGTGATGGTGATGGCGTGATCGTATTGCCTGCCCATCTAGCCGATGAGTTGGCAGCCGAAGCGTTTGAAATGACGATTTTTGAAGACTTTGCAACAGAAGAGGTCAGAGGTGGACGCTCGATTATGGGCTTGTATCCCAATACCGATCCACAAACCACGGTTGATTTTCAAGCTTGGCGTAAAAAGAACGGCCGTTGAAGAGAGGGGGGTGGGGTGAACGACGGGGCTCGAACCCGCGACAACCAGAATCACAATCTGGGACTCTACCAACTGAGCTACGTCCACCACAGAGCGAAGATTCTAGCATGTTTGCGCCCAGTTTGCCCCAGTTGCGGGGCCTCACGTTTTTTCTCTAAGCCTATTTAATGACCGAATTGCACGCGCTTTTCTCAGAATACTGGCCGCACGTCTTGTTTATGGTGTCGGGGGTGGCGGGCACGGCCGCTGCAGTGCACGCAGCAATGACCAAGCAAGATGTGCGTGCTGCAGTCGCCTGGGTCGGTGTGGCACTGTTTTCGCCTATTTTCGGGGCAGTGCTGTACTTGGTTGCTGGTATCAATCGAGTCCGTAAGCAGCGCATCACGCAGCCACGGGCTGGCACTATTTACGCTGAGGACGTGATTGAACGGGTATTGGTGCAAGATGTCAGCGCTGTGGCGGGCGCACAATTTTCTACCCTCAAAGTGTTGGGTGATCGGGTCAGTCATTTCAAGGTACTGAATTTCAACGAGATTCAGAAGCTTCGTGGCGGCGACGAAACGTACCCCGCGATGTTGGCGGCGATTCGTCGGGCTACCCAGTCAATTGCCCTGCAGACTTATATTTTTGATCATGACGTGTTGGGTGCCGAGTTTGCCCAAGCCTTAATCGAAGCGCGGGCGCGCGGTGTGCAAGTGAGGGTGTTAATTGATGCGGTTGGGTCGAAGTATTCGCGGCCGCCCATCATTCATATGCTACTCAAAGGTGGTGTGCAAGCCGCGCTTTTTATGCGCCCTTTGTTCGGCTTGCGTCTCGCCTATGCCAACCTGCGCAGTCATCGTAAATTACTGGTGATCGACGGCGTGCACGGGTTTACGGGGGGCATGAATATTCGCGCAGGATTTTTGTCTGCGGTGGCCAAAACAGATGTGACTCAAGACACGCACTTTGAGCTGAAGGGCCCAATTGTGCATCAGTTGATCATCAGCTTTGCACACGATTGGCAATTCACCACCCAAGAAAAACTCAAAGGCCCCGAGTGGTTTGCCCCCGCCTTAGGTCAACTCGCCGAGCAGGGGATACCGATGCGTTGTGTCGCCTCTGGCCCCGACAGCACGTTGGGTAGTACGCACAACATGTTATTGGGGGCACTGTCAGTCGCACAACGCCATGTGCGTATTCAGTCGCCGTATTTTTTGCCAGATCTCGTGTTGATCGCAGCGTTATCAACGGCCGCGCGCAGAGGGGTTGTGGTGGATATTGTTGTGCCAGGCGCCAACAATTTAAAACTAGTCAATGCGGCCATGATGGCGCAGCTTGATCAGTTGATTTTGACTGGGTGCCGAGTCTGGCAAGCCCAAGGCAATTTTGATCACTCTAAGCTCTGCACGGTAGATGGGGGGTGGTCTTACGTCGGCTCGTCGAATATCGATCCGCGCAGCCTACGCTTGAATTTTGAGCTTGACCTAGAGGTGTATGACCGCGGTTTTGCTGCAGGGCTTGAGAACCAAATCGATACCGTGATCGCACGGGCTGAACGGATCACAATCCGTACGTTGCGACGCCAGCCGTTTTGGTTGCGACTGCGTAACAAGGTGGCGTGGTTGGCGTCACCTTATCTTTAGCATATCGTCTTGGTGCACGTAGGTGCTGGCTTAAGACGTTTTATCGGACGTGCGCGTAAAACCTCGCCGTTCAGGGCGATAACGTCAGCTTTGAAGGCGAACAGTGCCTAAGGTGCTGTGAGTGGATCAACCTTTGGATCAGCCGCCGGCCCGACGCCCGCACCTTTGATGTCATAGCGCGTCATCGAGTTTTTCACAACGCCTTGAGCTTTCATTTCTTCAACAAAGGTACGCAAAAATAAAGCTGCCTCGGGGCCTTTTGTTTTGGGCACTCCCATTGCCTGATTGATCACCATAAAACGCTCACCTAACAGCCGAACGCCAGTCACGCCCTTGGTGTCGGCTTCAAGCTGTTGCTTGACCCCAGCAGCCACTTCAAAGCCTTTTTCTAGAAAGCTTGACACCACGACTTGTGATGACGCGACGCGCTCGAGTGGCGCGTGTTTCAGATGGCGCGTTAAAAACAAATCGTAAGCACTGCCCTTGCCAACCACGACGCGGTTGGTGGCCACGTCCACTTGGTCGTTACGCTGGATGCTTGAGTCAGCGCGTACCAAGTAATACCCTTCAATTTGTACATAAGCAGCGGTAAATGCGATATCTTTGCCGCGCTCGGGATCGACCGCAAAAAAACCGATATCGGCACGGCCTTCTTCGAGAGTGGCGACCGATTTACCGGCAGTTTCGTTGACGATCAGTTCAACTGGTACGCCCAGTTTTTTGCCAAGTTCAAGCGCTAGGTCGATTGATATCCCGAAGGGTTTGCCTTGCGCGTCACGGTTCGCTAACACTGGGTTGCCCATGTTAAGCGAGGCGCGCAGCACTCCGGTTGGGGCAAAGGCTTTGATGAGGTCGGCGTGCATAGCTGAAAAATCCTTAGATTTGGGTTGTGTTTGGGCAATACTCGAAGAGCTCAGGCCGCAAAGCAAGACTGTGGTCAGAGCGAGTGATGAAAACAATAGTCTCATTGTCTTTCCTTTTTTCATTTTTATTTGTTGACTCTCAAAATCTGCCGAAGTGCGTGCCCCACCTATAATAGGTCTTAATCGGTTGCTGTTTTGATCTCCTCCACAAAGTGTAAACAAAAATCATGCAGACTTTCTTTTCAAATTTTTCGGTTGGGTCTCGTGCATGGTTGATGGCGCTGTCGTTAAGCGCGGTGTGCGCAAGCAGCGTGGCGCAGACTAAGCCTCCAGGCGCCTTTGCGACTGTTAACGGCGTGCCTGTGCCGCAGTCCTTGATTGACACGAACGTGAAGGTCAATGTTGCGCAGGGTCAAAAAGATTCGCCTGAGTTACGCCAGGTGATCCAAGACGAGCTTGTGAATCGTGAGATTTTGGCGCAAGAGGCGACTCGGCTAGGGCTGGATAAAACCACTGAGGCGCAAGCGCAGTGGGCACAAGTGCGTCAGACCTTTTTGGTTGAACTTTTGCTCAATGACTACATGGCGCGTAATCCTATCCCCGAGGCCACGCTTAAGACTGAGTACGAACGGCAGATGGCCTTGATGAAAGATCAGCAGCAATATCGCTTGAGCCTGATTGTGACCTCAACCGAGGATCAGGCTAAGGCGGTTCTCGCGCGACTGCGTAAGGGCGAAGCCTTTGCAAAACTTGCGACCGAGACGTCTCTTGATCCAAGCAAGAAAGATGGCGGCAATGTTGGGTGGGTGGTGCCAGCCCAGATTTTGCCAGCGATTTCAAACGTCATGGTTAACTTAGCAAAGGGCGCTTTAGCGGCTGCACCGATTCAAACCCCTGCAGGATGGAACCTCATCAAACTTGAAGAGATTCGTCCCTTTAAAGCGCCTACCTTTGACGAAGCCAAAAACGATATTCGGCAAATGCTAGTGCAAAAGCAGCGCTTTGACTACGTGAAAAAACTGCGCGAAAACGCGAAGGTTGTGCAGTAAAGACGGCAGATTGGGGGCGGCGAGCGCTTAGGCCCGAGCCGCGCGGATCTTTTTGCGGGCGGGGGTGGTGCGTCTTGCCCCTGAACGGTAATGGGGTATAGCCGTAATGTCTGTGTTTGGTGCTGCCGACTGGAGTCGAACCAGTGACCCACGCCTTAGAAGGGCGTTGCTCTATCCAACTGAGCTACGGCAACATGCGCCAAGAGTTTAACCGAAGCCGCGGGTGAGCTACGGCAAAACGCGCAGGGTTTGGAACGTCATGTGTAGAAATTCTCATCGTTCAGGGCAATGGCTCTGACGTCCAGAAACATATTTTAGATAAAGAGCCATGTCGCAACTGTTTGTGGTGCACCCTGACAACCCTCAGCCTCGCTTGCTCAAGCAGGCAGCACAACTGCTGCAAGAGGCTGGCTTGGTAGCTGTGCCCACAGACTCAAGCTATGCCGTGGTCGCTCGGCTGGATGACAAGGGGGCCGCAGATGCCTTGCGTAAGTTGCGTGGGCTGGATGATCGCCATCATCTGACCATTCTTTGTCGCGATCTGGCTGAAATTAGTCAATTTGCACGCGTCGATAACGCTCAGTACCGCCTGCTTAAACTGGCCACCCCAGGCCCTTGGACTTTTATCCTTGAGGCGTCACGTGAAGTGCCCCGCCGAGTATCACATCGGTCACGTAAGACGATCGGGATTCGGGTGCCCGCGCATCCTGTGACGCTTGGGTTGCTTGAGCACGCACAATCCCCGCTCTTGTCGACCACCCTGATCCCTGAGGGGGAAGAGCTCGCCCTAAATGACCCCACTGAGATCCGCGAGCGCTACCAACATGTGTTGGCGGCCGTGATCGACGCGGGGGCCTGTGCGCTTGACGCCACGACGGTGATTGATCTGACAACCTCGCCACCCGAAGTGTTACGCCAAGGCAGTGGCGATCCCAGTGTTCTCGGGCTTGCTTGAAAATTTCACGGCTTCAGTAGCTTGAAGCTCTATTGAACGACTATAAACCTCTACAATCGCCGCATGGAAGATCTGATTGAAACGCTGACCCTTTACGCTTTGCCGGTGCTCTTAGCGATTACCTTGCACGAGGCCGCGCACGGCTATGTTGCCAAACTCTTTGGTGACCCAACGGCATCGCTGGCTGGGCGCGTCAGCCTGAACCCCATTCGCCATATCGACCCGATTGGCACCATTGCGGTGCCGGTTGGCATTTTGGCCATGTCGAGCCTCTTTGGCGGTGGTTTTTTGTTTGGTTGGGCCAAACCCGTGCCGGTTGATTTTGGTCGCTTGCGGCGCCCCAAGCAAGACATGCTTTGGGTGGCGTTGGCCGGTCCTGCAGCTAATCTTTTTATGGCAATTCTGTGGGCAATCGCACTGCGTCTACTCTTCGATGCGGGCGAGCGAAGTGGCTTCTGGTTTGAAATGGCGCGCGTCGGGATCCATATCAACCTAGTGCTTATGGCCTTGAATTTATTGCCTATTTTGCCTTTAGACGGCGGGCGGGTGTTGTTTAGTCTGTTGCCAAATCGGCTAGCTTGGCAATACGGTCGCATCGAACCCTACGGTATGTTGATTGTGATTGCGTTGTTGGCGACCAACGTGCTCAGCACCCTGCTCAATCCCTTGGTGGCGCTAGGTGAACAGGTTGTGCGTCTTTTTTTATAGTTCGCCTCGCAATCCGGTAAACTGTTGCACTAACTTCATATAGGCGCTTTTGCGCCTTGACTCGCCTTCTGGATCCATTCATGGCCACGATTTCGACTTCTAAAGTACCCCAATTCATGGGCAGCATGGTTGCCTTAGTGACACCAATGCACCCCGATGGCAGCCTTGACTATAAAAGCTTCAAAGCCCTCATTGACTGGCATGCCCAAGAAGGCACCGATGCGCTTGTGATTGTCGGTACCTCTGGCGAGTCACCTACGGTAAACGTAGATGAGCACGCTGAGTTGATTCGTGTAGCGGTTGAACATTCAGCTGGGCGTATCCCTGTCATTGCGGGTGTGGGTGCAAACTCAACCAGCGAGGCGATTCATCTGGCTGAGCACGCTAAAAAAGTCGGTGCGCACGCTGGGCTGTCGGTCGTGCCCTACTACAACAAGCCTTCTCAAGAAGGTATGTATCAACATTTCAAAGCTGTGCAAGAGGCTGTTGATCTGCCCACGATTTTGTATAACGTGCCAGGCCGCACGGTGGCTGATTTAGCGCACGACACAGTGCTGCGTTTGGCTCAAGTGCCTGGCGTGATTGGTATCAAAGATGCGACCGGTGATATCGGTCGCGGTGCGCTGTTGATTCGTGACTTGCCCTCTGACTTTTTGGTGCTCAGTGGCGACGACGCAACTGCTGCTGCGTTGATTCTGCTAGGTGGTCGCGGCAATATCTCTGTCACCGCGAATATCGCTCCGCGCGCGATGCACGAGATGTGCAGTGCCGCTCTGAAAGGCGACGTGACAACTGTCAAGCGCCTAAATAATCTACTCGGGCCTTTGAACAAGTTATTGTTTGTTGAAGGCAACCCAGTTCCAGTTAAGTGGGCGTTGGCTCAGATGGGGCGTATTCCTTCCGGGATTCGTCTGCCTCTGGTTCAACTTAGCGCTCAATTTCACGCTCCCTTACGAGCTGCAATGTCAGAGGCGGGGTTGCTCTAAATGAAAAGTTTGTTGAACAAAAAGTGCGGTGTCGTGTCCGCCCTGATTGCTGCGGTGTTGCTGCTAAGTGGTTGCAATAGTTTGCGGTCTGTCATGAGCGGCGATGACTCAATTGATTACAAGAGCGTGGTTCGCACCGACCCGCTCAGCATCCCTCCTGATCTCACACAGGCTGCAAACGACCCACGCTATCGCTCGCCTGCCACGGGCACCACAACGTTCTCGCAGTACCAGCAGGCGCAAGCTGGCGGTAGAGGCGTGCCCAATACGGCTCAGTCAGGCGTGTTACCCACCCGCAGTGATATGCGTGTGATGCGTGATGGTGAACTGCGTTGGCTGTCGATTGATATGCCAGCCGAAAAAGTCTTTTCAATGACGGCCGACTTTTGGACAGATGCTGGGTTTACGCTCGATGTCACTGACCCCAAGGCGGGTTTGCTCGTGACAAACTGGGCTGAAAATCGCGCAAAAATCCCTGAGAGCTGGCTGCGGCAAGCCTTAGGCTCAATGCTTGATAGCCTGTATGACAGCGGCACGCGCGATAAATTCCGTACGCGTATCGAGCGATCAGGCTCACGTACTGAGGTTTATATTTCGCATCGTCACATGGAAGAAATCGCTCGCGTCAATCTCTCTGACGTCGATGTGAAATGGACCAATGGCAAAGAAGATCCAGGCTTGAACAGTAAATAGTAAAAGTGCAGTTGAGAGAAAGAGTGCGGATGAGCCAACAATGGCGACGTAACGGCGTCCCTTCTCATCTGAGAGCCGACCTGCACGTAAAAGTAGTAGACCATTGGTGATAGAAGCCAAGGTAAAACCAACTCCCATGTAGGTAGTTGAAACCTTCATCTCCTCCACCATAAAGAGCGGAACGATAGAGCGACCCATTCCGAAGATAATGAATCCAGTGCTAAATGAGATTGCAAGCGCGATGCGATAGGGCTTTAGAGCGAAAGCTTCGCGCAAAGAAGTTGTTTCCTTCTTACCTTCTGGCTTTGCCGCAAGCTCAGAGCCACGCAATAAAAATGCCGCTGAGATACTTGAAACAGCTAACAGCGCAGCATAAATGGCGAGCGGAGCGCGCAATGAGAAACCAGAGAGAGCGCCACCAACAACTGGACCACCGACCATTCCGATTAGAAAAGATCCGTTGTAAAGCGATTGTGCCCGACCACGTTGATTATCAGAGACAACGCGGAGAAGGAGCGAACCAGCTGCCACAGAGAACATTGAAGAACCTAAACCACCTGCAGCACGGAAGAGAAGTAATTGTGAATAGGACTGAGCCATCGCGGCAGCTGCAGATGAGATTGCAACGAAACCAATTCCAATGGAGTAGACAAGTCTTTCGCCGAAGATATCGACGAGCTTTCCTGAGATAAGACCACTTGCAAAACGAGCAAGTGCGAAGGCGGAGATGATGGAACCTACCTGCGCATTATTTACTCCGAATGATCGAGCAAAGAGCGGCAGGGTAGGAGCGATAATTCCAAAGCCCACTGCAACAAAGAAAGAGGCAAAGACAAGAACCCCGACTTCACGAGGAAATTCGCGAAGGGGGTTCTTGGCTTTAAGTGAGGTAAAAATTACCCGAGCGCCTCGCCAGCAGCTTCATTACGTGCCGCTGCATAATCTTCAGTTGTGCGAAGAGGTGTCTCGCGCAAGAAAAGCGCCACAAAGAATCCCACTGCAACAACTGGTGCTGCAACGAGGAAGACGATGTGGAACGAGTGAACGAATGCATCCAAGACCGCTGTCTGCACCTGTGCAGGAAGAGTCTTAATAAGAGATGTGTTGTTCTGGATAGCTTCCATCTTCGCCGGATCCACTGCAGCAGCTGCAGCTGGGTTCTTAGCTGCAAGTTCTGCGAAGTTTCCTGCGAGATAGTGGCTAAGGCGATTAGTAAGAATCGCACCGAAAAGTGCAGTTCCGAAGACTGAACCAAGTGAACGGAAGAATGTATTCGAGCTTGTTGCAACGCCCATATCCTTGAATTCAACTGAGTTTTGAAGGGCTATAACTATCGTCT
>CALCPT010000593.1 GCA_937897265.1 uncultured Alcaligenaceae bacterium | reverse complement strand
GTCAAGGCGCGGAGCTAGTGCGCGCTGAGCTTGGCGTTGCCTGAGCGGCGGTGTTCGTAGCTTAAGTTTTGCAGCGTACTTCCAAGTAAAGTGTTCTGAAAAGAAAATGAATTGGTCGTGCACCTGCTGAGATCGCGACGCTTTAGGGAGACAAACTTGAAACAAGATTTTCAAAGACAGGCGCGACAAAGTGGCGTTAATCGCATCGTCTCAGTCGCGTTTGGGACTTTAATCAGCTTACTAAGCACAGCGACGGTCGTTCGCGCGCAAACTGACTATCCAAATCGTCCCATCAAAGTGGTCGTACCATACACCGCAGGCGGCAACATCGACATCACTGCACGTGTGTACGCAAAGAAGTTATCAGAGCAACTTGGGCAGCAAGTCATCGTTGAAAATCGCCCGGGCGCCAGCACGATTATTGGCAGCCAGTCGGTTGTGAAGAGCCCGCCAGATGGCTACACACTATTAATCACCGGAACGATTACGTCGGCACTCACGATGAATCCGGGATTATTTGCTAGCCTCCCGTACGATACCAACAAGGACTTTGCGCCGATCAGTTTATTGACTCAACTGTCGTTATTTGTCGTAGTGCATCCCTCATTACCGGTCAACACCCTACAAGAGCTGATTGCTCTCGCAAAGGCAAAGCCCAAACAGATCAACGTTGCAACCGGCGGCAGCGGTGGCTCGGCCAACTTAGCCGTCGAATTATTAACGATGGCCTCTGGCGCGCAATTCACTGCGGTTCATTACAAGGGTAACGCCCCGGGCTTGGCGGACACGGTGGCCGGACAAACCTCTATGATGATTGAGACGACATCGACCGCACTGCCTCACATCCGAGGCGGAAAATTGCGAGCCCTAGCTGTCACAAGCAATAAGCGTTCGCCCTTATTACCAGACGTCCCAACCGTAGCCGAAGCGGGGTATCCTGACTACGACGTCACGCTGAAGGTTGGTATGCTTGCACCCGCGGGTACGCCACGTGTAATCGTTGACAAGCTCGCAGCAGAAGTCGCCTTAATTGCACGCGACCCAGCCACGCAAAAACTATTTGCTGAGCAGGGCTCTGAAGCCATCAGTAGCACTCCACAAGCGTTTGCCGCAGAGATTGCCGCAGATATCATCAAGTGGACTGCGCTGATGAAAAAGAATGGAATCAAAGCCGAATAGCTTGCATTCCAGCGCAGTAAACTTGTTGAAATCTTTTCAATCACTCAAAGACCCATTCAGCCTTAATTTTCTCGCCAGCGTTCATTCAAACATGCAAACGATAAAAATAGCCTTTCTCACCGTTTTACTATGTTTAAGCCCAGGGGTCGCCACAGCGGCTCCGATGACAGAGGCTCAACTTGAGCGCACCATCAACACAGCCGCAGAGCACTTCACACGCTCGACCCGAGCCGCAAACGCCAATGACTTATTTGGTGCCTGTAGCTCAGCGCGCAAAGGCCTAGAAGTTTTCTATACGATCGATCCACAGCGCGATGTACCTCGCCAGTACCTGCCGGACTACAACGCAACCTTTGAAAAGATCAAAATTTTGGTGCAAGCGGCAAAGAATGCGGGCTGCACGTTTTAGGCGGTGATGAGGCCGGCTTGTGAATCACCCCCACTTGTTGAATAATAGACGGACTCATCCTATCAAGAGGCAATTATGCAACACGAAACGTCGCACCATGAAGCACCAGCTAGCGGCACCAGTCAAACAGCCATTTGGACCATCATTCTCTGCCTGTTTGGGCCCTCAGCACTGACACTTTGGTGGGTAATTCATCAGTCCTCTTGATCTGCTTAGGCGACTCACACAGAGGCAAATTGGGTAAGCTTGCCAATCGGCAAGCCAACCAACACACGATTCACTCTGTGGTTATTTAGCGAACAGTGAACTCATGTTTGCAAACGCCTTGAACTCAATCGCATTGCCCGACGGATCCATGAAAAACATGGTTGACTGTTCACCAACCTCGCCTTTAAAGCGGGTG
>CALCPT010000592.1 GCA_937897265.1 uncultured Alcaligenaceae bacterium | reverse complement strand
CATCGGCAACATCGCAAGCCAAACCCAAGTGCTGCGCGCCCAACTGTTGCGCAACGCCCACTGCAGCGGCCTCTTGAAGGTCAGCGATCACAATCGTTGCGCCCTCTTTGGCAAAACCATGTGCAGCGGCTAAGCCCAAACCACTAGCACCACCTGTAATTAAAACAACGTACGGTTTCAGTTCGGGATACATGATTGTCCTCTTTATTGATTATGTCGTTACAAACTATTAATCACTTTCATCCCAAACGCTGATCCACTTACCCGCTGGGATGGCTTAAGCAACCTTACTGCGACGACGATAAATCATCAAGCCAAACGCTAACACTACCAGCAACGCGGGAATCAGGGCAATGTTCAGCACCTTGATCCAAAACTGCAGTGACTCACTCTCTGCCCTTAGATCCTTACGAACGTCTTTTAATTCGCGACGCTTCTCGGCAGCGATTTTACGAAACCGATCCACTTCAGCTTGCTGCTCTTTGGTCAAAATTGCAGCACCAGCCGCCGCACCAGGAGCAGGCGCAGTTTTTTGTAGCGCCTGCAACTTTTCTTGCGTGGCCTGCAGACTATCCTGAATATCCTTAATTTTTTCTGTGTACGCTTGTTGAGCACGCGTCTCCATTTCTTTAATCACTGTAAATGGTCGCGTCGCGCTTTGCCGAGTACGTAGTGAAATCAGGGCAGCATCACCAGCGTATTGATCAACCAAAGCCTGCACAAAGGCTAAGTTACCGTTGATCGGATACACCAAACGTTGACCCAGCATGTCTTGAATCTGTACCGCGGCACCGTCATTAATGAAATCCGTGTCAGCGATCAAGACCAAAGAATTATCTGCAGTGCCTTGGGCGATGTGCGGCGCAAACACCTCGGGTGCTTCTTCTTCCGCTTTTTTAGCCGCCTCGGCTGGAGATGCTGCAGAGTCTGCCGCAGGCTTCTCATCGCCCGCAGGCTTGTCTTTGGCAGCCTCGTCCTCAGGCTTTTTCTCTGGTTTCGGTTTAGGCGGACGACCATCCGGGAACGCCGTGTTGAACTTACCTTGCAGGCGTATCGCAATCGGCAATTCTTGACCGGCAGCTTTGAAGCCAGCAGTCGCCTTGTCGCCACGATCTTGACCACGTGCAGCCTCAATCAAGGCAGAATATTTTGATGAATGCATCAAAACGTCTTGCTTGAGACCGGCAACGGGCTGGCCGCTAAAGGCGCCAATGAACGGGAACAAAGTGCCGCCGAGGCGAGCTGTCGCCACATCGGTTTGATCATAAGCAGAATCGTTTAGGCTCAACAGCGTTGGCAGCGCGCTTGGGCCTTTGCCCACCATGTACTGCATGTCTGAAAGCATCTTGGTCGTGTCAAGCGAAATACCCCACGCCTTAGTGAGTCTTTCAAGATTTGATGGGATACCGGTTGGCTCCATCCCGCGCTGGCCTGGCGCGACATCGAAAAAGGCAAACGGATCAAGCAAGGCAATCAGTTTGCCACCACGCATGACAAACTGATCGATACTGTATTCAGCATGCTCGGTGATGCCACGCGGATGATGGACCAGCAGCACCTTGATCTTTGGATCAATATCTTTGCCATCCATGGGTACTTGAACAACTTTGTAATCGCGCTCAAGTTCCGAGATAAATACTTGTTTAGGCGAAGGGGGTACCCCCATCATTGGGAAACCAGAATTACCAAACACTGGCATCGGGCTCATGACCCCTAGTACCGTTTTCTCTTTTTCAGTCACACTCGCAATCGCACGAGTGATGTCGTACTCGAGCAAGCGCTCACGATCCATCGCAATGTTAGACATTGCCGATTTACGATCCCCCTGCTTGACTGAAAGACCTAAATAGAAACGATCGCCATTATCGAGCGATTGCGCTTGCACGCCATCAAGCGTGGCGGCCTCTTCTTGATCAGAGTCAGGTTGAGGATCAGAAGTCTCGATTGTGATTTTTCCACCACTTGCATTGCGGTATTCAATCAACAAGTCTTGCACTCGGCGACCATAGCCCTTTAACACCAAGGGCATACCCGCTTCAGACTGAGAAAAATAAAATCGGATCGTGATCGGTGCTTGTAATTTTTTTAATACCTCGCGCGTTCCGTCAGACAACGTATAGCTTTTGGCTTGGGTCAGATCCACACGCGAGTAATAAAAGTACGCAAAGACATTGACCGCAACCAAGCAGGCAACTGCCAGCGCGATCACAACAAAAGAGTTTCGATTTAAACGATTCAGCATGATCACCCCTTAACCCGCACGATGACCGCGCAAGACCACACCTGTGGCGAATAACGAAAAGACCGAGATAGACACAAAATAAATGACATCTCGGCTATCCAGCACACCCTTTTGAAAGCCGTCAAAATGGGATAACACTGAAAACCCTGCCATGACCTCAATACCTTGTGTACCAATCCAGCGCCCAACCAAATCTAAGATGGGCGGAAACCCAAGCAGATTAAGCAGCAGGCAAATCATGATTGAAAAGATAAAGGCAATCACCTGATTGCGCGTGCAAGCAGAGGCCAGCGAAGCAATTGACAAATAGGTGCCTGCAAGCAAGGCACAACCAACGTAACCAGCCAGAATCGTACCGTTATCAGGCGAACCCAACCAATTCACGGTGAGTACCATCGGAAAGCTCAACGCAATCGCCAAAATCAAAAAAGCCCATGACGCTAAAAACTTACCCAAGATCGCCTGCCAAGGAGCGATCGGCATCGTCAACAGCAATTCGATCGTACCTAAGCGATGCTCTTCAGACCATAAACGCATCCCGACTGCAGGAACTAAAAACAAAAAGAGCCACGGCATCCAGTTAAAAAATGCGGCCAACGACGCATCACCACGCTCAAAAAAACCACCGAAGGTAAAGGTAAAAATACCTGCCAACAGCAAATAGGCAATTAAGAATACGAACGCTAAGGGCGACTCAAAATACGCCCTCCACTCTCTGGCTGCAATAGCGCGTGTGGCTGAAAAAATAGTCATGATTAAGCTCCGGAGAGTGAAGCGGTCTGGCGCTCGGCGCCCGTGACTTCACGAAAATAGTCGTCAATTCTTCCGGTTTTGGATCTTGACTTGAATTCATCGGGCGTACCTTGCGCCACGATGCGCCCTTGGGCAATGATCACGGCACGGTTACACACGGCCTCAACCTCTTCTAGTACATGCGTCGAAATAATGATCGACTTGGTGCGGCCCATCTGACGGATCAAATTACGCATATCGTGCTTTTGATTTGGATCTAAGCCATCTGTGGGCTCATCTAAGATCAACACTTCTGGGTCATGGATCAAAGACTGCGCCAGGCAGGTACGTTGGCGAAAACCTTTTGACAAGGTATCAATCGTTTGCCTGAGCACATTTTGCAGCTGGCAAAGCTCAATCACGCGTTCTACAGCATTCTGCTTGGCCACACCGGTCAAGCCTCGGATGTCAGCGGCGAAACGCAAAAATGACAGCACAGTCATGTCTTGATACGACGGAGCCGATTCGGGCAAATAGCCAATCTTGCGCTTAGCGGCGATAGGATCTTTCAACACATCAAAGCCGCAGACCGAGATCGAACCACCTGAAGGCGGAATGAACCCAGTAATCATGCGCATCGTGGTGGATTTACCGGCGCCGTTGGGGCCTAAAAACCCCAGCACTTCGCCTTGACCGACTTCTAACGACAAGTCATCGACCGCCAACTTGCCCTTGAAGGATTTTGATAGATGTTGGATCTTAATCATCGATCTCTCAGTTTTAAAGTAACACTGGGTGATAAAACGCTCGCGGCAACCGAATATTGTTCAAATATTGCTCACCTGCCGGCTGTTATGAGGGTGGCCCAAAAAAAATCAAGGCGTATTTTTACAAAAACCGTCTTAAAAATCTACTATTTAGCCCTTCGGTACGTAGGGCTGCCACACCTTATCACACTGACGGGCGCATGAACGCCGATAGCCTTAACCGGCGCTTGCGCATTTTTCGACACCGCTATCCATGCCTGAGACCCAAACAATTTCTCGCAAACTTGTGAAGCTTTCAGTATGCTGCAGCCAAGCAACTAAAAAAAACGAACCGCCCAAATAAACCTGGAAGGCACAAGCAGCCGCCAACACGTTTATCAAGCGAGTTTGGACGGACTGGAGACTTCGATGAAAAAGCGACTTGGCGTAGTAATCATTGGACTTGCGTGCGCCTTTGCGCTGCTCGCAAGCGCTGTGCAGGCGGCAGATAAACCAATCCGCTTAGTGATTTTTGCTGCCGGAGGCCCAGTCGATTTTGTGGCGCGCCAGTTTGCCGAAAAACTCTCTAAAACGGCTGGGGCTGATGTCATCGTTGAAGCCAAGCCCGGCGCCAATGGCATTATCGCGGCGCAATCCGTGATTGCGAGTGAACCTGACGGCACCACACTATTCTTTTCAAGCTCGGGGCTATTTACGATCTCGCCGATTTTTCAAAAACTCCCTTTTGATATCGATCGTGATTTGATACCCGTCTCGCGCATCGTGATCAATGCCTCTGCGGTCGCCATTGATGCCAACATCCCAGCAAAAACTGTCGGTGAGTTTATTGCGTACGCAAAGGCCAGAAACCAGACCATCGACTTTGGTTCACCCGGCGTAGGTAACATCACGCAACTGTGGATCGAACAATTTGCCGATGCCACTGGCTTGCAACTGATGGCAGTCCCTTACAAGGGAATCGCCCCGGTGATGGTAGACGTCATGGGTGGACGCCTCGCGGGAACCATTGGCGATTTACCGGCTTTTTTACCCCACATCAACTCGGGACGCATGCGGGTGATTGGGTTGGTGGGCGAGGCACGCAATCCTGCAGTTCCGAATATTCCAACCGTTCACGAGCAAGGGTATCAAGGTCTCAACGCCTTATCTTGGTATGGCGTCTTTGCCTCAAGCAAAACACCTGACCCTCTTGTTCAACAATTAAACGCATCGTTTAAACAGGCACTGTCTGACCCGAGTTTGCGCAATTCACTCAGAGCCGCAGGCGTTGAGCCAGCTGCCTCAACCGCCGCTGAGCTCACAGCACTGGTGCATGCAGACCGAGCGCGTTGGGCAACACTGATTAAGCAGAAACAAATAAAAATGGAGTAGACGTATGAGGCAGACACATTTACAAATTCTCAAAGGTTTAGTAGTCACTTTATTGCTAATCCCTTTTGCCACTTGGGCTCAAACACCCTACCCCTCTAAGCCAGTTCGAATCGTCGTACCGTTTCCGCCGGGCGGTGCGGTTGATATCGTGGGGCGCGCCCTGGCTCAACATCTGTCAACAGCCTTTGGCCAACCCGTTGTTGTTGAAAACAAACCCGGGGCCAATGGAGTGATTGGCTCGGCACTGGTGGCAAAGGCCGAACCCGATGGCTATACCTTGTTGCTGAGCGCCTTGGGAGCCATCACAGTTATTCCACACGTGCGCGACGTTGGCTACGATCCTCTCAAGAGCCTCACGCCCGTCACACAAGCAGTGCGTCTATCGTTGGTATGGCTAGCAAGACCCGGGCTTGAAGCCAAAACAATGGCTGATCTCATCAAGCTAGACAAGGCTGGGGTCAAACTGTCGGCCGGTAATTCTGGCAATGGCAGCCCAAATCATCTTGCGATTGAGCAGTTCAATCTGATGGCTGGCACTAACCTCACCTCGGTGCCGTACCGTGGAGAGAGCCCTGCCCTCACCGACTTGATGGGCGGGCAAATTGACCTGGCCGTCATCACTTTGGTTGCAGCGACTGTGCCGCTCAACGCGGGCAGTATCAAGCTGCTAGCCACTTCGGGTACGAAGGCGCCACAATCGATGCCTCAGTTGGCAACAGTCGCAGGGGCGACTGGCCTGACTGAATACTCAGCCGAAGCCTGGCAAGGCGTATTTGTACCGGCTGGCACGCCACCAGACATCGTCAATCGTCTCAACACTGAAATTGTCAAAATCCTCCACTCACCCGAAGTCAGCAAGTTCTTGCTGGATCGGGGCACAGAGCCCGTTGGTAATAGCGTTTCAGAATTTTCTGCTCTTGTGCAAACAGAGTTTGTTAAGTACGGTGCTTTGGCCAAAAAAATCCAGTTAAAAGTTGAGTAGTCGTCATGACAAATAATCTTTGTGTCCGTTTTGTGAAAGCGGCTAGCGGCGCGATTGACGCGAGTCACTTTGCCGTCAGTACTGAAGCCATACCCAATGCCGAATCGGGTGACATCGTGGTGCAGAACGCGTTTGTCTCGCTCGACCCTTATCAACGTCGTCAGATGATGCCCAACGTCGCCTACGCGAATCCACTGAATCTCGGGGACGTCATGGTGGGCCGAGCCATCGGACAAGTGGTCGAATCAAAACACGCAGACTTTAAGGTCGGCGACTGGGCGCTAGGCCATTTTGGTTGGCAGCGCTACACCAAGATCAAGGCGTCTGGCGCAGAGAAGATCAACCTAGATGGCTTTTCTGCCTCGACTTATCTGGGTGCGCTGGGTAGCCCTGGCGTCACTGCGTGGGTGGGCCTACGCGCGATCGCAAAGGCCGTCGCGACAGATACGGTTGTGATCTCTGCTGCTACCGGCGCGGTTGGCAGCGTCGCCGCAGCCCTTGCGCGCTCAATCGGCTGTCGCGTAGTTGGGATTGCTGGCGGCCCGGCTAAGTGTCAACATGCTGTCGACAAGCTCGGTTATTCGGTGTGCGTCGATTATCGAGACCCAAACTTCAAGCAACTTCTTGCCCAAGCAACACCAAATGGTATCGATGTTGATTTTGAAAACGTTGGCGGCGCCATCTTTGATTGCGTGCTAGAACGCTTAAATGATTTTGCACGCATCGCGCTATGCGGCATGATCTCGCAATACAACGACGTCGACAGCACCGAACCGCCGGGCATCTGGACGATGATGCTGATGCGCCGGCTGACTGTGC
>CALCPT010000591.1 GCA_937897265.1 uncultured Alcaligenaceae bacterium | reverse complement strand
TGGGCGAGCAGGCACGCTCTGTGTACGCGGACGCCCAGGCGATGCTCAAGCGCATGATCGATGGCCGTTGGCTCACTGCGAATGGCGTGGTGGCTTTTTATCCCGCCAATACAGTTAATGACGACGATATTGAAATCTATACCGACGAAACTCGTGAAAAAGTATTGTTTACCTGGCGTGGTTTACGTCAGCAAGGCATGAAGCGCGAGGGTGTCGACAATAAATGTTTAGCTGACTTTATCGCGCCGAAAGATTCTGGTGTGGTCGATTACATTGGTTTGTTCGCAGTCACGGCAGGTTTGGGGATCGAGAAAAAAGAACAAGAATTTGAACGCGCCAACGACGATTATTCAGCGATCATGTTTAAGTCATTGGCCGATCGCTTGGCCGAGGCGTTTGCCGAGGCGCTTCATGCGCGCGTTCGTAAAGATATTTGGGGCTATGTGCCTGACGAATCTTTGACCAACGAGCAAATGATTAAAGAGGCGTATCAGGGCATACGTCCTGCGCCGGGTTATCCTGCGTGCCCCGAGCACGTGGTGAAACGCGAAATGTTTGAGGTGCTTGACGGTGCCGATATTGGCATGATGCTGACAGAAAGTTATGCGATGCACCCGGCCGCCAGCGTGTCAGGATTTTATTTTAGCCATCCGCAGTCGCAGTATTTCAGCGTTGGGATCATTGGCGACGATCAAGTGGCCGATTACGTTAAGCGCTCAGGCCGTACTGAAAAAGACGTCAAAAGAACCTTGGCGCCTAATCTCGGTTGATGCTTTAGTTCACCACGCAAGCGTTTCAAGCAGAAAGGCGGTGGCGACCGCTGCGCCTAACACTGCGGTGACCCAGTTGCGGCCCAGCGCGTTAGGTTGGCTTTCGACAAAGCGGTACAGCAGTGCACCCGCTCCAATTGAAATGAACACTGCGATCATCATACCGAGTGCATTGATGAGCACGCCTGTTGGGAACAACCTCGCCCAAAGCGCGTTCATACCAATACAAAAACCGTAGTGAATCAAAAAAATTGAGTACGAGCGCTGACCTAACCATGTCAGCAGACCCGGGCGCGGCCAAAGCGCCAGCCAGCCACGTTGACCCGCGAGCGCAACAATAATTGCAGTCGCCAAGGCCACAACAATTGGATTGCGATATTGCAACCACAGGGCTATTGCGCCAAGTGCCGCGATCGTTAACAAAAAGATACCGCCTAAAGTTGCTACAAAACGCACGGCACGGAATGCCCAGCCTTCGTCACCGCCCATGGTTCCAGAATCTAAAGTGGCCATTAAACTCT
>CALCPT010000590.1 GCA_937897265.1 uncultured Alcaligenaceae bacterium | reverse complement strand
TGTTTGCAACTGGGATGCCTGGTACAGGTCAGCTGTACTTCATGTACGCGACGATGTTGATTTCGATCCCAACCGGCGTCAAAGTGTTTAACTGGGTGGCAACAATGTGGAAAGGCTCGATGACGTTCGAGACCCCAATGTTGTTTGCAGTTGGCTTTATTTTTGTGTTCACGATTGGTGGCTTTACTGGCCTAATTCTGTCAATGGCGCCGATCGATATCCAAGTGCACGATACCTACTATGTGGTGGCGCATTTCCACTATGTATTGGTGGCTGGCTCATTGTTTGCTCTGTTTGCTGGTACGTACTACTGGTTACCAAAGTGGTGCGGTTATATGTACGACGAAAAGTTGGGCAAGATTCACTTTTGGTCGAGCATGATTTCTTTCAACATCACGTTCTTCCCAATGCACTTTATGGGTTTGGCTGGCATGCCCCGCCGTTACGCTGACTACGCGGCGCAGTTCACCGACTTCCATCAAATTGCAACAATTGGTGCATTTTGGTTTGGTCTTTCGCAGATTTTGTTCCTGTATATCATCCTGAAAGCCTACGCGGGCAAAGGCACACCAGCCGCTGCCAAGCCTTGGGATGGTGCTGAAGGTCTAGAATGGACGGTGCCATCACCGGCTCCATTCCACACCTTCGAAACACCACCACAAGTGAAGTAGGCTAAAGATGCCAACAGCAGAACAGCGCCGTAAAAACCGGCGCGCCGGTTTGTTTTTTGCCGTCATCGTGTTGGGCTTGTTTGCCTACACGGTTGGACGGCAAGTGTATTTACATTACTTTTCTTGATGATTAGGTTGGTAGCATGAGCGATGACTTAAAAGAAATTGCTCAGCGAAAATTAAGTTTTTTTCAAACACTGAAAGCGGTTCTTTGGGCTCTGTTTGGTGTGAGAAAGGGTTCTGGTTATCAAGAGGATATTTCGAAGCTCAATCCTGTGCATTTGATTGTTGCTGGAGTGGTACTAGCAGTTATTTTTGTGGTGAGTTTGGTTAAGATTGCTGGTTGGGCAATCACTTTTCTTACTTAAAGTTAATATACACATCGTGTAAGTTTGGAGAACAGAATGAGTGCATCCCACTCGACGCATGGCAACGTAGCCCCGTATTACTACGTACCCGCTGATTCGGCGCATCCAGTTCGCGCCAGTGTCGCGCTATTGGTAGTCATGCTTGGCGCGTCGGCTTGGATTAACGGCGTCGATGCCGGTAAGTGGGCTGTGCTTGCGGGCTTACTCGGACTGTTTGTCGTTTTGTATTACTGGTTTGGTGATGCGATTCAAGAGTCTGAAGCAGGGTTGAACAGCAAGCGTATCGACATGTCGTACCGCTGGAGCATGAGCTGGTTCATCTTTTCTGAAGTCATGTTTTTTAGCGCCTTTTTTGGTGCCCTCTGGTACACACGTACGATCACCTTGCCTTGGTTGGGTGACTTAGACCATAAGCTGTTGTTGTGGCCTGACTTTAACGCTGTATGGCCAAACTTAGGCCCAGCCGGCGTTGTTGAGGCGTTTCAAACGATGGGGCCATTTTGGTTGCCAACGATCAACACCGCTCTGTTGTTAACGTCTGGTGTGACGCTCACAATTTCGCACCACGCTTTAATTGCCGATCACCGGGGTAAAGCGAAGTTTTGGTTGTTCGCAACCATTGTCTTAGGCTTTATTTTCGTGGGCTGTCAGGGCTTTGAGTACTATCACGCATACACCGATTTGAATCTGAAATTCAACTCTGGTGCCTACGGCTCGTTGTTTTATATGCTGACGGGCTTTCACGGTTTCCATGTGCTGTTAGGCGCAACGATGCTGGCCGTGATTTTGATTCGCATGATGAAAGGCCATTTCAGGTCAGACCATCATTTTGGTTTTGAAGGTGCAGCGTGGTACTGGCACTTTGTTGACGTTGTATGGTTGGGTTTATATCTGTTTGTGTATTGGTTCTAATTCAAACAGGTGCGGTGCTGTTGAAATAAAAAAGCCGGCAAGCGCCGGCTTTTTTAATGGGCGCACCTGAACTAGCGCTGAAAACCTGTTGTTTCGACCCAGCCCATCCAGTACGAAAACAACAGAAACAGAAATAATGCAACGGACAACCCAATTCGAAGGGTCAAGGCGTTGACCGTTTTACTCGACCCGCCTTTGTCTCGCATCAGGTAAAACAAGGCTGAGGCCAGACTGCCCAAAATACCGATAAAGGCCAGTATCACCATTATTCGCATGACGCCCTCCATCCAAAACAGGAATTATCGCAGACATGTCGTCACCGCTATCCAATAAACGAATCGTGCTCGCACTGGTGCTGCTAGCCATCGTGGGCGGGGCCTGTGTCATGTTGGGTTTTTGGCAACTCGAGCGCGCCAAGCAAAGGCAAGCCATCGCAGCCGACATCCAGTCGGGGCGTCAGGCTGCACCGGTTAACCTCAATGCTTCACCTGCGCAACAGAGCCACTTTAAAAACTGGACCCCTGCCCAGGCCCAAGGTCGTTGGCGTGGCGAATTTAGTGTGTTGCTCGACAATCGGAATCTAGAAGGGCGACCCGGCCTGTGGTTAGCTACGCCCTTAGAGATGGCCGATGGCCGCGCTGTCCTAGTGCTAAGAGGATGGTTGGCAAGGCCAATTGGCGATCAACGGGCGCCTGTGGTTCATACACCGGGGCAACTACAAAACATACAGGGCGAACTCACCATACATGTGCCTCGCTTGTTTGAACTGTGGAACTCAGGCAACGTTGCTAGCCCTGGGCTGACCTTTGGCACCCAACCCCCCAGTCATGAGGCCGCTGAACTCGTTGATACTGGGCAATTGCCTAGACTGCAGAACTTATCGGTTGAACAGTTGTCTCAGTACACGGGATTAAATTTAATACCCGTGGTGTTGTTACAGACAAGCGCCACAAATGATGGTTTGATACGCGTATGGCCCGAACCTTCTGTGGACGCTGACAAAAACGTTGGCTACGCCATGCAATGGTTTGGATTTGCCACGATTTGCTTGATCGCTTTGCTTGCTTTAGTTTGGCGCAAGAAACGCAATCGTTAGCCCTTATCTTTTTGATGGAACAGCATGACGAAGCCCGCTTCACCTCGCCCTAGGTCACGCACCCCGCTGGTGTTGATCGTTTTACTCAGCCTTTCACCGGTTCTGGCCGCCGTGTTTGCCTATTTCAATCCACAGTATCGACCCGATGGTAGTGTGGCCTACGGCACGCTGATCGAGCCACAGAGACCGATCCCCGCGCGCGACGCTCTGCAGGCTACGACTCTTGACGGTAAGCCCTTTGATGTCGCGTCGTTAAAGGGCAAGTGGCTACTCGTGACGGCGGATGGTGGCGACTGCCAAGATGCGTGCGCCCGTAAGCTGTTCATTCTGCGTAACTCGCATGCGAGTCAAGGTAAAAACGTTGAGCGCTTGGCAAGAGTCTGGTTTATCACCGATGACGCACCTGTGCCCGAACGGGTGCTAGAGGCCTATAAAGGCACGATTATTTTGCGCGTCAAACCTGAGCAACTTCAGGCGTATTTACTGAAAGATTCCACTACGACAGGTGCGCCTGTTACTGCAACGTCCACGCAGACTGCCGCAACGGCGTTGGCCGAGCCGATGTGGATCATTGATCCCCACGCCAATCTGATCTTGCAGTATCCCGCCAACGCTGAACCCGAGAAAGTGCGTAAAGATATCAGCAAGCTTGTCTATCACTCGAGGATCGGCTGATGGTGCAGGCAACTGAGGCGCAGGCGTTTGTCGCGACGCGACGGCGTTATCAAAGACTGCTATTTTTGACTTGGTTTCTTACCCTCGATCTCATTATGTTTGGCGCCTTTGTGCGGCTCACCGACTCAGGTTTGGGTTGCCCTGACTGGCCGGGTTGTTATGGCAGCGTGACTCCGATCGGGGCGTTGCAATCGATCCGTGAGGCTGCGCAAGTCATGCCAGAGGGGCCAGTGACCCTACCCAAGGCCTGGATTGAGATGATTCATCGCTACGTGGGCGGACTCCTTGGTCTGTTGATCATTGCAATCTGCTGGATGGCCTGGCGCTATCGAACCAAGCTCGGCGATTCACCCGCGCTGGCCTTTGTCACCTTGGCGGCGGTATGTTTACAAGGTGCCTTTGGGGCGTGGACCGTCACGCATCAATTGATGCCACTCGTGGTAACAGCCCACTTGCTAGGCGGCATGACGTTGCTAGCGCTGATGACCTGGCTTGCGGCGCGCGAACGTCCGCATCAACCGGTGTCGGATTGGGCACAGCGCTACCTTGGCTGGGCCTGCTTAGGGCTATTGTTACTGTTTGTACAAATAGCGCTGGGGGGCTGGGTGAGCACCAACTACGCAGCCTTAGCCTGCATGGACTTTCCCACTTGCCACGGAAGCTGGTGGCCGCCCATGGATGCTGCTAACGGCTTTGCTCTGGTACGTGGCCTGGGTGAGATGCCCAACGGTGAGATGATTTCACAGACAGCACTCATGGCAATTCATTGGGTTCACCGAAATGTGGCTTGGCTTGTGTTCGCCTTTTGGGGTTGGCTGGCGTGGCGCTTGCGAGCCGACGCGGCCTTACGTAGCCCGGCAACGCTTGTGCTCGGTTTGTTATGTGCGCAGTTACTGACAGGTCTCACAACGATCTTCTTTCAGTGGCCCTTAGTGATTGCTGTCTTACATAACGGCGGCGCCGCAGGCTTGGTGTTGGGTGTGGTTACGTTACTGACCCGGTTGGTGAAAGCGCAACCTCAGCGCTTGTCGGTACAATCGGGTACACACTCTCATTAAAACTTTGACCATGACTAGCACGACCGCCGCTTCGCCAGGCCTCCTGCGCCAATACCTTGTGCTGACCAAGCCGCGAGTCACGCAATTAGCGGTATTTTGCGCCGTGATTGGCATGTTCTTGGCAACCCCCGAGCTACCCGACGCCAAGCGTGTGTTGGCCGCTACCCTCGGAATTTGGTTATTGGCGGCGGCAGCCTTCGCCATGAATTGTTTGATTGAGCAACAAGTCGATGCGCGCATGCTTCGTACGTCACGTCGTGCTACCGCAACCGGCTCGATCTCAACCGGTCAGGTCTTGGCGTTGTCTGGGTTGTTGGGTGGAGTCGGGATGGTGGTGCTGTATCGTTGGGTGAATCCCTTAACGATGTGGCTGACCTTTGCCACGTTTGTGGGGTACGCGGTGATTTACACGATCATCCTAAAACCACGAACACCTCAAAATATTGTGATTGGTGGCTTGTCGGGCGCGATGCCTCCCGCGTTAGGTTGGGCCGCTGTTGCCGACTCAGTGCCTGCCGAGGCTTGGCTGTTGGTCTTGATTATTTTTATCTGGACTCCCCCACATTTTTGGGCGTTAGCGCTCTATCGTACGAACGACTACGCAAACTCTGGTTTGCCCATGCTACCGATCACGCATGGCCAGCAGTTCACCCGCCTGCATATCTTGCTCTATAGCATTGCATTGTTGGCTACGACACTGTTGCCTTATGTTGTGGGGATGAGCGGCTGGCTGTATTTGATTGCTGCGGTGATCTTGGGCTTGATGTTTGTGCACTATGCCTACAAGCTTTATCGTGCCTATAGCGACGAGCTATCGCGCAAACTTTTTCGTTTTTCAATTCTGTATTTATCGTTGTTGTTTGCAGCACTGCTCGCCGACCATTGGTTGATTATGGTGCCACGTTGAACCGTCATCCAGCGATGCGTATGTTTTTTGCAGCCTTGGCTAGTGTGTTGTTGGTGCTATTGGCGGGTTGTAAAGACGCCACGCCTCAATTCAAAGGCAGCGATATTACGGGCACGCGGTTGGGTAAAGATCTTGCTTTAACCGGTACAGATGGCAAGGCCTATACGCTTGAGGCGTTAAAAGGCAAGGTGAGCCTTGTGCTATTTGGATTCACCCAATGCCCGGATGTTTGCCCCAGTTCGTTGGCCGAACTGACCCAAGTGATGAAGTTGCTGGGTAAAGACGCTAAGCGTGTTCAGGTAGTACTCATCACGGTTGATCCAGAGCGAGACACGCAAGACGTTTTGCGTGCGTATGTCTCAGGCTTTAATCCCGACTTTTTAGGTCTGACTGGTACCTCTGAGCAGGTTAAGAAAACTGCTGCGTCTTTTAAGGTGTATTACGCAAAAACAGCCGGTGCGCAGGGTAATTATTCGATGGACCACAGTGCGTCGTTTTATCTCATGGATGCGCAGGGAGAATCCCGCGTGCTATTGAGTAACAACATTGGTGCGGCTGCGATCGCGCACGATATTCAACTGCTGTTGCGCTAGCCCGCGCTGTTAGTCGGGCGCGCCTAAAGACGCGTGCCATCCTGCGATGGCCGCCTGAGCCCGCTCAGACAGCTCGGCGACCTCGATTTGTTTGCGCCGCTCGATGATCATCAACGCATAGGGCGTCGCCAGGCTTGAGGCTTCGGGACACAGGCGTAGCTCTTCTCCTACAGAAGGGCTGCGCTGGCGCCAAAAATTGATGGCGGATTCGAGTTCGGTCAGAGTCAATAATGTTGGCATAACGATATTGTCACAGAATATGGGGGCGCGAAACGGCGCTTAGCCATTTATTTGGGATGTTTTCGAACTGTCAGAACCCTAGCAGATGCGAGTAATATCTAGGTATAACTCCCTACAAAAAGGCTCATTATGAGTGCAAGCCCTTCTAATCCTTTTGTGCTGCCCGGGTTTGGTCAAAGTGGTGACGCCGCAACAAACCCTTTGCTTGCTAGTCTTGAGATGATGCGCCAGGCATTTGCCGGCTTGGGTGGGCCTGCCGGAATGTCCGGCGGGCTTGGTTTAAGCCCGCCAATGAACCCAGAAGAACTTGAGCGCAAGATTGCCGAGCTTAAGTCGGTTGAAAACTGGCTTAAGTTAAACCTTTCGATGCTGAGCAGTACGATCCAGGGAATGGAGGTGCAACTGGCCACCATCGCGACCCTTAAGTCGTTTATGGCGGCCGGCTCAGCGGGCGCCGCCAACGCTCAAGGGTCAAACGCCCAGTCGGTGCCACCAAGCTGGCTGAGTGGTTGGCCCACGGCACCTGCACAGCCTCAGTCGAATCCGCAAACACAAGCTGCGCCTGAGGCCCAGCCCCAAGCTTCAGCCGAACGCGATGCGAACGCTAGTAGCACGGCGCAGGCAACGCAGGGCGATGCAGCCAGCGCCGCCACGGCCCCTGCCGCAAAGGCCTGGTGGGACATGTTGCAGCAGCAATTTGGTCAGGTCGCGGCTGCGACTGCGGCCAGCATGGCGTTAAAACCTACGCCACCGGCTGGTCAGGCGCCAGTGAAACGGGCGAGGGCAGCGAAAAAATCTTCAACAAAGGCTAGCCCCAGAGCTCCAACAAAAACGAACGCTAAAAAAGCATCTTAAACAAACAATAAAAACTAACGCTTCACAATAACGCTACAACGCAAACTATGTTGAATATCGTGATTTTGGCCGCTGGCCAGGGCAAACGGATGCAGTCCGACCGCCCCAAGGTGTTGCACACCATTGCAGGCCGTTCAATGCTGGCGCACGTCGTAGACAGCGCACGTGCCCTAGCCGCTCACAACATTGTGGTGGAGATC
>CALCPT010000589.1 GCA_937897265.1 uncultured Alcaligenaceae bacterium | reverse complement strand
AATTATTTTTTAAGTTTAGATGCAAGAAGCATTTCTAAATCGTCTTGTGACAGATCATCGAGTTCATCTGTGACGGTTGTGCTTACAGCGACCGCAGGAACCACCGCTTGTTGCGAATCCACTGTAAAAAGATCAGACATCTTTGTTTTCAAATGACCGCTTAAGGCTTCAAGTGTTGGATAGTCGAACAAAAGCGTAGTGCTTAAGGAGCAAAGAAAATTTGTTTCGAGGCGGTTTTTAAGCTCGACGGCGGTTAGAGAGTCAAGACCTAGGTCGAATAATGGTTTTCTCAGTTCGATTGGCTCATTCTCATTGGCACCAATGACTTTGTTGATCGCTGCTTTGAGAAGTTCAACGAGACGGCGATCGCGCGCAGACCTGTCGACTTCACTTAATAGCTCACGCCAAACAACCTGTTGTACCTCAGTCGATGCCTGAAGCGATGAGCGCTCAATAGTGTTTTGAGTTTGTCTAAACGAGATGTACAGCCGATCGTTTAATGCTTTCGGAAAATTTTTCAAAAACTGAGGCCAGTTGATTGCGGCCACCGTAATCTGCGGCGGCGTCTCTTGGCCCAAGCCATTAAAGACCTCTAAAGCCTGCGCGGTCGAAAGCGGTGATATTCCTAAATCCAGCAAGCGTTTGGCTTGAGTGGCGTTCAAACGCTGTGCCATACCGGCTTCTTCCCACGGACCCCAATTGATGCTGATGCCAGGTAAGCCAAGCGAGGCACGGTGCTGCATTAAGCGATCGACATAGGTATTGGCAGCGACGTAGCTTGTTTGTCCAGGTGAGCCCGTCATCGATGTGAGCGAAGAAAAAGCAATAAAGACGTCTAAGTTTAGATTGCGACTCAAGGTATCGATGTTGAGTAGACCTTGAGTTTTTACCTTCAACGCCTGATCGAACTGCGACCAACTCATGTTTTGAATCAAGCCGTCGTGTAGTTGTCCAGCTAAAAATAGAATACCTTTGACCGTTCTTTTTTGATTGGCTTTCTCAAGCCATTGCGCAGTTGCCGAATAATCAAGAACATCGACCTGTGAAACTTCGATCTGTACCCCATTGAGTGTGAGCTGATTGAGTTTGTCCGAAAGCTCGCTAGATGGCAGGCTTCGGCCGCACAAAGATAGATAGCGAGCACCTCGATCAATCAGGTTTTTGGTGAGCAGATAGCCCAAACCGCCGAGGCCACCAACAATTAAATATTGACCCTCTACGTCTAATTTAAACGAGTCAACGGGCACATGGGTCAGGGACTGTAAACGCTGCACCCAGCGCTTTTTGCCTCGCAAGGCAATATGGCTGTCGTGTTGCTCTGCGACCAGTACTTTTTGGTACATATCGATGATAACTTTGCCAGTGTGTTTGGCTTGTTGCATCGTGCGAA
>CALCPT010000588.1 GCA_937897265.1 uncultured Alcaligenaceae bacterium | reverse complement strand
ATGTTCGAATCAAAAATAGATGTTGGTTCGTAGACGCGCGCAGGTCACCCGTTAGAGGCTGAGTTGAAAACAAAAGATATTGTTTTGATTGCGTTGTTCACTGCGTTGATTATTGCTCTGGGCTTGGTGCCGCCGATCCCAATGCCGCTAGTGCCGGTACCCCTGACGTTACAAACGTTCGGTGTCATGCTGGCGGGCTTAATCTTGGGCCCCACACGAGCGGGGCTCGTATTGCTGCTATATGTGATGATTGCTTTGCTCGGCTTGCCAGTGTTACCCGGGGGGAGGGCTGGGTTGGCCGTCTTGGCGGGCCCGACCGCGGGTTTTTTATTGGGCATGATCCCAGGTGCTGTTGTCACCGGATGGTTGGCGATGCTCTCTAGCCGCACTGAACAGTCAATGGCAGACTCAAGCTCGCATCAGCCAAGCAAGACCGGTAAAACACCAGCATGGCAAATCGCACACTACGCCCTGGCTGCCGTGGTAGGCGGGCTGGTGTTGGTTTACGCCATCGGAATCCCTTGGCTTGCGCTCGTGACAAAAATGGATTTCACCAAAGCTTGTTGGGCAATGGTGATTTTTGTGCCGGGCGATTTGCTCAAAGCTCTTGTTGCTGCGATCGTGGCGCAGCGCATTCGTCGGTTGAACATGGTTTAACGATGGCTTGCTGCGGTGCAACACATTCGTCACATAGGCTTGCTATGGTTTGTTTACCTCAGAGTTTGAAATTCTCGCTCGGAAGACAAAAAACACGCTAGCTGAGTTGCTCAATCGAACAACATAGTACTTCATTGGTGTGCAGTTTTTAGTACATCGAGGCTTGTTTTTTTATGCATTTAAAGAAATTTATTCAATAAATTCAATCGCATATGAAAAACTATCTGCTTAAAGGCCTTTGTATTTTTTCTGTTGGATGGCTTCTGCTGAGCAGCTATCCAGTTGCTGCTTACCTGCCCTTCACGACCGATGATGCGGGTACGAACGCCAAGGGCGGCTTCCAGGTCGAGCAATATTTCTACACCTTGTTGTTGGTTGGGCAGGGTTCGACCGACACAGGCAGTGTGAGTTCGGGCGAAGATTATCAAGGTGTTGGTAACGCCAGGGCGTTTCCGTTCGCGATATCGCGTGGTTTGACCGACAATATCGACCTTCAGTTCACGCCTACCTATTATCTGCAGCCCCTGGGTTCATTTTCGCGCGTTGCGAATTACACCCTAAACTTGAAATGGCGTTTTATGGGCGACGGTGAGACGGGCTTGAACCTGGCGTTGCGCCCTCAGTTGATTGCACCTTCAAGTACCGCGCAACAAGAATACGGGATCGGTAACGCAGCCTGGAACTACGGTTTGACCTTTATCGCCTCACAGTTCGGCGAGAACTACGAGTTGCATTTCAATGCAGGCTATTTGCGTGCGCCGTATCACGGTGCATATACCGTTGGCTTGAGCGAAGATGCCAATCGCACCAATCTCTATTCGGTTTCGCTCGCACCGGTCTGGAATATCTCACCTAAATGGAAAATCGGGCTTGATGGCGGGGTCAATACCAACCCTAACGAGCCGGCCCCGTCTCTGACGCGCTTTGGGCTTGTCGCTTTAATGTATTCGCCCACCAAGGATTTGAGCTTTGGGTTGTCTTACCAACGCAACGCCAGCACCTTTGAGACGGCCTGGGGTGGCTCGGGGGCCTATGTGAGCCGTTTGCAGGCGGGCGTGACGTATCGGTTTGATTAGGGACGATTGGTTCAACAGCGACCGCGCCTCCTAACTTGTCTTAAATACGCAGTCGCCAGAGTCAAAGCGCCTGACCCTGACCGTGTTCGCCAATACGCAAGACTAGGCTTGGATCGTTTCGAAGGTTCGTTTGATTCCAACGAATCAACACGAGCATCAAGAGGGCAACCGACAGGCCAAACATCACGATGATGAGGTTGATTGAAAGCCCCAGCCACAGCATCAAGCTATACAGTGACACCATCAATAAAATATTGAGTTGTTCATTGAAATTTTGCACAGCAATCGAGTGCCCAGCTGACAGCAAAAGGTGACCACGATGTTGCAACAGCGCATTCATCGGTACAACAAAAAATCCTGACAAAATTCCCACCAATAACAACAAACCGTAGACCGCCCATTCGTTGTAGATCAGTGGCATGACGAGCACAACTACACCCATCAGTGCGCCGACCGGCAAGACACGCAGCGATTGCTTGAGTGGCACACGCGCGGCGGCAATTGACCCAAGCACGGTCCCTAAGGCGGCGATGCCCATCAAGATCGACGCTTGATCTAAGCGGTAACCGAGTTGAGTGCGACCCCATTCGATCACGATCAATTGCAGTGTTGCGCCAGCTCCCCAAAAGAGGGTCGTAACGCCTAGTGAAATCTGCCCCAGCTTATCTGTCCACAGCACTCTCGTGTAACCAGCAAAGGCTTTGATGAGTCGAAGTGGATGTTGATGCTGTTTTGGGTATTGAGCGTTGGTATTCGGAATCAATAAATTGGTGAGGGCAGCAGCGGCGTATAGCAAACCAATCATCAAGATCGCAACCTCTGCGGGAGTACTCGCCATTTGTTTGATGGTGGGGTGTGAGAGCAACCATCCCGACACGGCGGGCGATACCAACAAGCCGCCAACGACTGAGCCCATAATGATCGACACAACGGTCATCCCTTCAATCCAACTATTACCAACCACAAGTTGTTCAGGCGGTAACATCTCAGTGATGATGCCGTATTTGGCGGGTGAGTAAGCTGCAGCACCTGTACCAACAATTGCATAGGCCACGCAGATTAAGATGATTTGTTCAGACGCCACTAAACCCCAAAAGGCGTAACTGAACATCAACATACAGCCAACCACTTTGAAAGCATTGGTGGTGAACATGACCTTACCTTTAGGATAAGCGTCGGCTAAGGCTCCCACGAAAGGGGCGAGAAGGACGTAACTCGCAGCGACACCCCACTTAATTAGCGGCGGTACCCACACTGGGCCTTCCAATTGATGGATCAAGGCAATCGCGGCAATAAACAGAGCATTGTCTGCAAGTGACGAAAAGGTTTGCGCGATGATGACAACATAAAAGCCGCGATTCACAGTGCGCTCACTTGGCTGTTGTTGTCAGCCGATGTCGTCGCCGCTGGCAGATGCATCAGTGGGCTGCCCATCCTGATCTGCGCACCGGGCAAGATTTGATCGGCTAAGACAAAGCCGTTGGGGGCGAACACAATAATGGTCGAGCCGTGTTCAAACCAGCCAAGCTCTTGCCCCTTTTCAAACTCGATGTTGCACGAAAAATCAGTCTGCCCTTTGTAACGCGTGTGAAATAAAGTGTTCAGTCCATGCAGGC
The DNA here is from genome assembly GCA_937897265.1 of uncultured Alcaligenaceae bacterium. Classification (GTDB taxonomy): domain Bacteria; phylum Pseudomonadota; class Gammaproteobacteria; order Burkholderiales; family Burkholderiaceae_B; genus Zwartia. The sequence continues at coordinate 298 of CALCPT010000588.1, read as the reverse complement.
GAATGCTGGCCACCAAGATCGCGGCAACCGGCACAAGCGCCACCTTGTGTTTTTGAGTGCCCAGTTCAAGAGCAAGCACGGCTCGTTCATTTTTACAAAATAGTTTCTCAACCCGCTTTAAGGCGATCGGGTTCACATTCCACGTGTCACCCGCAAGGTAATGCACAGCCGTCATGGCACCCGCGTAGGGGGCGTGAAAGCGGTGATACATCGCCGAGGTTAAGCGTAAGGTGACGTATTGTCCGTCGGCCCAGGCGCTGGTGTCGGTCTGTTGACCAAACAGATCAGTCAAGGTGTA
>CALCPT010000587.1 GCA_937897265.1 uncultured Alcaligenaceae bacterium | reverse complement strand
ACCGCTTTTACCTTTGTTGCCTCTACGCCAACGCAGTTTGCGTATGCCACCGCAACCTTCAATGAGCACGCCGCTCTTGGGGGAGTGTGCAAGAAAGCAAATAATGTCTTGGCGCTCGACCTCGCTCAGTAATTTGGCTGAGCGTCGTGAAAATTCAGGTAATTCTGCTACGGTAACGGGTACGGTCGCGACCGTTGTGATGGGAGATTGGGTTAATCTGATTAAACTCAATTGTAATCCATTGGCGTAGTGTCAGCGCCAAATTGTGGCGCGTCAAAGCTCGCCGCTTGGTAAGTAAATTGTCCGAGCCGTGCAAGACACGGTAAGCCGTGTTCGTTTTCACGACCAAGTCAGTCAATTTTTTTGAACATGCCAAGGCAGGGCGCAACCACAGCGAGTGTGGTGCCCTGCTTGCTTGAAATGTATGAGTTGCGAGTGTTTGATCCCGCGGGAAAACTACCTAGATTTATCGGACGATGCCGCGCGTGACGACCACTAAAGCTTAACGTGCGATGCCCCTCAACGGCTATCTAAACTTAGCCCGCAGTGCCGCCGCACAAAGTTCGGCGGCGGTGTTGGCTTCGTCGATGATGCGCCCCATGGTGATAAAGCCATGGATCTGGCGCTCGAAGCAAACGTACTGGGTAGGCACGCCCGCCATCGTTAACTTATCGGCGTAGTCGGCACCTTCGTCGCGCAGCGGATCAAAGCCCGCTGTCATGACGAACGCGGGCGCTAAGCCTGTGTGGTCTGTTGCCAGCATCGGGGCACCACGCCAATCGTTGCGCATCCATTTTTCAGGCATGTATGCGCCGTAGTAGTAATCCATCGAGTCCTTGGTCAGCATGTAACCTTGGCCGTTGGTGCGCATTGATTCGCGCTCTGAACTCGGGTCAGTGACGGGGTAAATCAACAGTTGTAAGACAGGCTTGAAACTGTTGTCTGCTTTGAGTGACAAGGCGACTACCGCCGCTAAATGACCGCCGGCGCTGTCACCGCCTACGGCGATACGCGCTGGGTCGATCTTGAGTGCGGCTGCGTTGGCATGCACCCACTTGGTTGCCGCCACGCAGTCGTCAGACGCAGCCGGAAATACATTTTCAGGGGCAAGACGGTAATGCACTGAAAAGACCGCGCAGTGCGCCAGATTAGAAAGCGTGCGGCACAGCACATCGTGTGTGTCGATATCACCAATGACATGGCCACCACCGTGGTAATAGACAAGCGCGGGTAACACATCGGTAGCCACGCTGCCTTTGGGGCGATAACCACGCACTGTAATTTTGCCGGCGGGGCCTGGGACATCGGTATCAACGCTTGAAGCCACTTCGGGTGCATCGGGTTGGCTAAAAAAACGACGCTGCACATAGGCTTCGCGCGCTTGCGTTGCCGTCAGCGTATGCACCGGCGGAATCCCTTTTTCGATCATCAAATCAATCAGGGCTTTGGCTTGTGGATCTAGCATGATGTGTCTCGTCCTTTTTTGTCTTAGCGGATTTCGATTTCGATGAAAGCAACTTCATGGGTACTCGCGTTGATCACGTTGTGATTCACCCCGGCGCCACGGGTGTATGACTTGCCAGCAATCAACGGAAATTCTTTTAAACCCTCTGGTGTTTCGAGGTGCAACATCCCACTAATGGTCGGCACCACCACATAGTCGTGGCCATGGGTGTGCCAGCCCGTCTCGGCGCCGGGCGCAAAGCGCCATTCAGTCACGATGACACGCTCGTTGTCGATTTGCGTGGTGGGGACTGCTTGCGGACGCGTGGTCATGTGGGCGCTCAAGAAAGTTGTGAACAGATGGTTTTTGAAATTGAATTAAGAATAGCGTACTTGTGGCGTATTTTGCATCTGCAGATCGGAAGAGCGTCGTGTAGGGAAAGA
>CALCPT010000586.1 GCA_937897265.1 uncultured Alcaligenaceae bacterium | reverse complement strand
CGGACGGCAAAAAATTCGTGCAACGCTATCAAAAAGATATGCAGTTGTCGCAACAGCAATTACTGAGCCCACTCAATCCCGCCGATCGACAGTTGTTTATGGAGTTGCTCGGGCGACTAGTTGAGGGCAATAACGAAAGTGGTCGAACTTCACTGCGACCGGGTGGCGAAGCGTTAAAGGCGCGTAGGCGCCACGTGCGCGAATCCTGAGGTCTCGATCGAACGTCTTTTATTTCATTCATTTTATTTCGCTTAATTTAGGGGTAACGCGTGGCTGATCTCTCTTTAGATTTTTGTGGCGTCAAATTTAAGAATCCAGTGGTGATTGCGTCGCTCGAAACGACCAATAGCCCCGAAGTGATTCGCGAGTGTGTCGATGCCGGTGCAGGCGGCATGATCATCAAAACGCTCACCGATATCGAGGACATGGCGCGCTTGACGCAAAATTCAAAGTACGCAATTTTGAATGAAAAAAATGAACTGATTAAAGGTAAGGTCAATAAAAACTTTGTGTTTTATAGCCGTTCGGGCTACTCGAGTACACCTCTGCGCGAATGGATTCCGCACTTAAAAGACTTGAATAAGTATGCGCAAGATCAGGGCTCACATCTGATCGGTAGTGCGGGCGGCAAAACCATGCAAAGCTGGATCGACATTTGCCGCACGATCGAGGATTGCGGTTTGCCCATGGTTGAGCTTAACTTTGGTTGTCCGCACCCCGCCATGATGCCTGGTGTCCATGGCGGCTCGATGATTGGGCAAGAGCCTGAGATTGCACGTGAAGTGACTGCGCGTGTCTGCGAGGCCGTCAAGATCCCTGTGGTCATTAAACTTACCCCTGATCAATCGCGCGTGCTTGACGTGGCGCGGGCTGTCAAAGAGGCGGGTGCGGCAGGTGTGACCGCGACCAATCGCTATACCGGCTTTTCGGTTGACATTGAAACGGGTTTGCCACGCTTAGGCGGGCCAGCTGGGATCGGTGGTGTGTGGGCAAAAGCGTTGTCACTACGGTGGGTGAATCGTATTTACACCGAGCTTGGGATGCCAATCACGGGTTCAAACGGTATCTACGATCACAAAGATATCGTCGAGTTCATTATGACGGGGGCGCCGCTGGTGCAGGTGGGCTCGGTGTTGATGCTCAAGGGGATCAAATACTTGCCAAGCATGATTACAGGGCTTGAGAACTTCATGGATAGTCATGGCTATCCAGATATCGCATCGATGACGGGGATCGCTTCGCGCGCGGCAGTGAAGGATTATGGTGAACAATTTCGTAAGCCACGCATGCACAGTGAAATTGCGTCTGAGGCCTGTAAAAATCCAAGCTGTACGATTTGTATTCAAACTTGTTTTTACGATGCCTTGGCTCAAGGCGACGGCTCGGTTGAATCGATCCATGCCAACTGTATTGGTTGTGAAATGTGCACGCAAACCTGTCCCTTTGATGCGACAACCATGCATACCACCACCGACGAGCAGCGTGCGTTGCAAGAGTTTTTCTCGATTAAAGAGAACGTGTTTGAAACTAAGAAATTCGAAAAAGGCTTTGAGCGCGGTATCAAGCTCTCAAAAGTTAAGGGCTAAGCATGAGTGCTCAAGAGTTAGTGTCTAGCCAGCAGTATCGTTTTGCATTCGATATCGGAGGTACCTTCACTGATTTGGTTTTGCTCGGCACCGATGGCACTATTTTTACGTCTAAAGTTCTGACCGGTGCGCCGGATGTCGTGATGCCCATTCGTTTGGGGTTACTAGCCTTATTAAAAGAACACGGCCTGTCCCTTTCGCAAGTCTCGGATGTGGTTGTGGGGGCGACAACTGCGGTCACCAACCTTGTGATTGAGCGCAAGGGAGCCGTCACCGGCTTAATCACCACCGAAGGGTTTCGCGATGTGATCGAGATCGCGCGTGAGTTGCGCTACGATCTGTACGACTTGACTGCACCAGGGCCTGACGCGATCGTGCCGCGCGCGTTGCGCGCCGAGGTCCGTGAGCGTGTGGATGCCTCTGGGCAAGTCGTGATCGAGATGCAAGATCAAGAGGTCGAGCAAGTTGTGAATCAATTGCGCGCAGCAGGGGTGCGAGCGATTGCAGTCTGTTTTTTACATAGTTTTACCAACCCCGCTCACGAGCAACGGGTGAAAGCGATCGCTCAGAGAGTCGCGCCCGAGCTATCGATTTCGTTGTCATCTGAAGTGCTGGGTGAAATCCGTGAATACGAGCGGACTGTCGCAACGGTCTTGAACGCCTGCGTGATGCCCATGGTCGGTAGTTACTTGGGTGCGATTGAAGACGGGTTGCGGGCGACGGGGCTTCAG
>CALCPT010000585.1 GCA_937897265.1 uncultured Alcaligenaceae bacterium | reverse complement strand
GCTTGCGCAGGGTCATTTTCGCTACTTGCTGAGAGGCATCACACGTCGTGTTATGCGCACAGGGACAGGGCATAGGCTTTTAAATGACTAGCTTTACATTGACTACCCCTGTGGCGTTTATTATATTTAATCGACCAGATACTACTGCGAAAGTATTTAATGAAATCGCAAAAGCTCGACCACCAAAATTATTAGTGGTGGCAGACGGCCCGCGCGACTCTCGTCCAGGCGAGGCCGAAAAGTGCCAACAAACACGCGCCATTATTGAGCGTGTCGATTGGCCTTGCGAGGTGGTTACCCACTATTCCGAAGTGAATATGGGTTGTAAGTTGCGCGTTTCGAGCGGAATTGATTGGATTTTTGAACAAGCCGAAGAGGCGATTATTCTTGAGGATGATTGCTTGCCAGACCCTACGTTTTTCAGATACTGCGAAGAAATGCTCGAGCGCTATCGCTATAACGAACGAGTTGGTATGGTGTCTGGCGGCAATCTCCAATTTGGTCAAAAGCGAGGCCAAAGCAGTTATTACTTTTCAAAGTACACCCATATCTGGGGTTGGGCTTCTTGGCGACGCGCATGGAGGCATTACGACCGAGACGTCACTTTGTGGCCAGAGTTTCGTGATGCGGGTTTGCTCGAGCATTTCTTTGAAACCGAGGGCGAGCGAAGCTATTGGCGCAATTCATTTCAGTGGGTCTATGAGGGCAGCCTAGATACTTGGGATGTATCCTGGACTTTTACTGCGTTAACCCATGGTCTGCTGCAAGTCGTACCTAACGTGAATCTGATTTCAAATATTGGCTTTGGTCCAAACGCGACACACACGCATGTCGTGGGTGTGCATGCTAACTTGCCTACTGAACCGCTGCAGTTCCCGTTGACGCATCCAACGTTTGTGTTGCCTGATCTAGATGCCGATCAATATATTGCCGACGATCAACTTGCACCTTCATTCTTAAAAAGAAATTGGCGACGTATCCAGCGTTTGTTTTTGGCGAAATCTTAAATGCGGCTTGCCTTTGACCATCAAATCTTTTGTTTGCAAAAAGCGGGGGGTATATCCCGCTATTTTTGTAAACTGCTCGAACAACTGGCCCAGCTTGACCAAACCACGGGCGCCTTCGCGCCGCTTTACCGCAATCAATATCTACGGCTAGTTTCAAAACAAAGTGTTCACGGGCATAAGATCGCTGATTATCCAAGGTATTTGGCGGATTTTGCTGTCACACTGAATGGGTATGTGGGACGACAACAGCTTAAGGCGTGGCGCCCTGACCTTGTGCATGAAACATATTTTTCAGCAATTAAAAGTGGACCTATAAATCGGCCTAGCGTGCTGACAGTGTTTGACATGATTCCTGAGCTTGGGCTAGACGGCGTGCTGCCTACCCAAGCTCAACTTAAAAGCACCAATAAGTACCAGGCAGTGTCCCGAGCAGATCATGTGGTTTGTATATCTGAACAGACGCGGCAAGATTTGATGCGTTTATTTAATGTCTCAGCTGAAAAAATATCGACGATCCATCTTGGCTGTGACCAGGCTCCCATGGTCAATCCAGAGCACGCCTCTATTCAAAAAGATGGTCGCTTAGCCTTTGGTTCGCTCGCTTCGAAGCCTTTCTTACTATATGTTGGTTTACGTCAGGGATACAAGAATTTTTCTGCGTTGTTGCAAAGCATTTCGGCCTCGAGTCAGTTGAAAAGCACTTGTGACCTCGTTGCGTTTGGCGGTGGGCCTTTCTCTGCAGCTGAGTTAGCCTTGATTAGGCAATTAAAATTTTCTGCTAACCAGATAAGACAAAGATCGGAAGAGCGTCGTGTAGGGAAAGAGTGTCTTCGCCTGTGTAGATC
>CALCPT010000584.1 GCA_937897265.1 uncultured Alcaligenaceae bacterium | reverse complement strand
TATCGACAGTTCGCGCTGGTCATTGCAGCGACTGCTCTGATTAGCGGTATCAACGCGGTAACGCTTAAACCTACACAAGCTGCGCAATTTATTCGTGTGAAGCCAGTGAACGAAAAAAAGAACTGGTTTTTTGCCGGCTTTGACCGCTACTTTGAAAAGCTTTCAAATTGGTATGCACACCTTTTGCAAGGGCTGATGAATAATCGAAAAACTGCGTCGGTAGTCGGAGGGTTACTGATTGCTGGGGCGATTTTTGGTTTGATTAAGCTGCCTACGGGTTTTATTCCGAACGAAGATCAAGGCTATTTGGTTGTCTCTACTTCGTTGCCCGATGCCTCGTCGCTCGAACGCACTCAGCTTGGTATGCAGCAGGTCGTGAGCGCCATTCAAAAAGTGCCTGGTGTTGACCGGATCGTTTCCATCGGCGGGGTTAACGCGCTCAATAATAATGCGTCGCAGTCTAACGCTGGTGTGATGTATGTGATTTTGAAGCCTTGGGAGGCGCGTGGCAAAGGTCAAGACTTAAAGTCGATCTATCTAGGATTAAATGCGGCCTTGCGTGAGATTCAAGAGGTGAAGTCTCAAGTACTGTTGCCGCCTGCAATCCCTGGCTTGGGCTTGTCTGGTGGTTTTCAAATGCAGTTGATGCTGACAGATGGCAGCAACAATTTCAAAAAGCTTGAAGATGCGACTGAAAACTTTTTGGCGGCCGCGCGACAACTTCCTGAAATTGCTGCGATCTTTACCCCGTTTAGAAACAACGTGCCGCAATTGACGCTCAGTTTTAATACGGCGCGCGCTGAGACCTTAGGCGTATCGATTGGCGATGCCTATGACGTGTTGCAAAACTCAGTCGGCTCGTCTTACGTCAATCAGTTTTTTAAATACGGCCAAACCTATCAGGTGTTTATGCAGGCTGACGGTCAATACCGCATGACGGCCGATCAGATCAGTCGCTTGTATGTCAAAAACAAATCGCGCGAGATGGTTCCGCTCGGTTCGTTTATTGACATTGTCGAAAGCACCGGCCCAGCCATTGCGTCGCAATACAACTTGTATCCAACTGCTGCAGTTCTTGGCGCTGGGGGCGGTGGCTTTAGTTCTGGTCAGGTGATTGACGCACTTGAGAAGCTTGCAAAAACGAACCTTCCAGATTCGGTGACGTTTGAATGGACTGCGATGTCCTACCAAGAAAAATTGGTGGGTAGTACTGTGGTCTTGGTCTTCGCGCTATCGATTTTGCTTGTGTATCTCGTGCTAGCCGCTCAATACGAATCTTGGGTCGCTCCGATTCCGGTGATTTTGGCGGTGCCGTTAGCCTTGGTGGGCACCGTGGTTGCCTTGTTCCTTACGGGACTCGCTAACAATATTTATGTGCAGATTGGTCTCGTGCTGATGATCGCGCTCGCCTCGAAAAATGCGATTTTGATTGTCGAGGTGGCGCTTGAGGCCAAGCGTGAGGGTTTAAGTCTGGTTGATGCGGCACTCAAGGCCTCGCATGAGCGGTTTCGTCCGATTGTGATGACGTCGATCGCGTTTATTTTGGGTGTCGTGCCCTTGCTGACAGCGTCCGGCGCTGGTGCTGCGGCTCGTGTATCAATTGGTATTACGGTCTTTAGTGGCATGATCGCGTCGACGTGCCTTGCCGTAGCCTTAGTGCCAATCTTTTTTGTGCAGATTGAAGGTCTGTTTGCCAAAAAAGAGGATAAGGCTTAACTCGTTCTGGAGCAGGGTATGAACCAAGCTGTGAAGGCTGTGCAGTCGGTCGGACTGGTAGGGCTCGGTGTGATGGGCCGTGGAGTGGCTGCGAACCTCCTCAAGAAGGGTTTTGGTGTGGTCGGGCGTGATGTGA
>CALCPT010000583.1 GCA_937897265.1 uncultured Alcaligenaceae bacterium | reverse complement strand
CTGCGGACTTCATCGCTGGCACCACTGCGCAAAGCGCTCAAGCGTATGCAAAAAAATGGTTTGCACACGGTCGCTTGGCGTGAGCAACCCGGTCGAATCGCTGTGCAAATGCCTGGGTTGAATACCTTGCTCGAGTTTATTGAGCTGAGCACCACTTAATTTTTCAGCTAAACGTTTTGAGTTTTAGATCTCTTAGTTTTGAGTGCGCAAGTCGCTTTCATTCAACGATTTTTTTCAGGATATAGATTATGTTCAAAATTTGGGGTCGCATTACTTCGATCAACGTGCGCAAGGCCGTCTATGCAGCGCAAGAGCTTGGTCTTGAGTTTGAGCGTATCGATGCGGGTGGCGCCTTTGGCGTCGTGAAAACGCCCGAATACATTGCACTCAATCCAAACTCAGTTGTCCCAACCTTGGTTGAAGGCGACTTTGTGCTGTGGGAGTCAAATGTCATCGTGCGTTACTTATGCGCCAAGCACTCGCAGGGCAAACTCTATCCAACCGATCTGCAAGAACGTTTTAACGCCGAGCGCTGGATGGACTGGCAGCAAACCACCTTTGGTCCCTCTGGGCGCGATGCGTTTTGGCAACTGATTCGTATTGCTGAGCCCGAGCGTGACATGAAAAAAGTCGAGGCTTCAATTGCCTCAACCGAGATTCTGCTAGATCGCCTTGAACAGCATCTCAGTAAAAATGTGTTTATCGCAGGTGCCAACATGACGATGGCTGATATCCCACTGACCTGTGAAGTGCACCGCTGGTATGGCCTGCCAATCCCACACAAATCACGTCCATACATCGAGGCGTGGTACGCAAAAATGTTGGCTCGCCCTGGTGCAAAAAACGTACTGACGCTGCCCCTGAGCTGATTGTTTTTTTGCGTAAGGTAAATACCTACCCTTCAGTCACAGATCTGTAGAAAACTAGTTGCAAGTCGCAGGTCTGTGACACAACGTTGCAAGTCGTACGTCTGGGACACAAGCGTTGAAGACGGATGGCTTCGGCTAAAGAGTTGCAAAGATTCATCTTGCCGTCTCTTGAGCCACGCGTTTAGTCGTCAAGCTCGCAAAGTCTTGGGCATAGCCTCCAAGCTTCTTTTTTAAATAGACTTTCTGTTCGGCTGTCAGACTGTTTAATATGTCGGCCGTTACCTGCGCCCACTCGAGCCTGAGCTGTGCCTGTTGGCTAGCGAGCGATGGCTCACGGTAGACCTTCAAACTGCTTAAATAAGCGCTCAGAGCCTGTTCGGCTTGCGCCCAGTCGCCACCCTGCTGTTGCTCGAGCACGGTCAGCAAGGCCTTTTGCCTGAGCCTGCGTTCGTCGCCCCACGCCATAAACACTTTTGAACGCTTGTCAGACAACCCTGTAATCAACGCTTGTTGCGCAGCCGTCAAGTTGCCTAGCCAATCCTCATAGCGCTTCAGCGCACGTTTATGATGATTCTTGCGAGTCGCCTCGCTATTTGGATTTTTTAAGTACTCATCGAAGTACTCTTTGTTTTCACTTTCAAACTGCTCTCGCAGGCGCTTTTGCTGCTTTGGCGTCAGCGTCACCATGAGGCTAGCAAGCTGTCGGGCTGCTCGTTGTCCAAGTACTTCAAGCGCTTGTTCAACTTGGTCTTGAATGGCAAACACCTCGTTTGCAGTAAAAGGTGCAGGGTCATCCACACGCCTGCGCCAACCCTCAAGCGCCTCGCTGTAGCTAGGTAAAGCCATTTCAGAATGCCACTGCATAAACTGCATGAACTCTTGGTCCAGCGCAAGCTTTTGAGTGTCATCCAGATTTAAATAACCGTTGAGGCGATACGAC
>CALCPT010000582.1 GCA_937897265.1 uncultured Alcaligenaceae bacterium | reverse complement strand
CCACGCTCGACCTACGCGCAGACTCTTGTATAAAGTAAAAATAGATGCGGCACAGAGCAAAGCAAGAAAAACACTACCTGTGACATACCCTTTTGAAGCGAGGGGCTGAATGTGCAGAAAGGCTAAAAAATTAAAATAGCTTTGATTAAAGGCCAATCGACCATGCAAATTGCCAAGCCCAGGGACAATCGCATACTCGTTTAGCCAGCGAATGGTCTGAAAGTGGTAGAGCGCGGAGTCAAAATTGCGGGTCACCTGCAAGGCTTTCAAGCACAGCAGCAATGCCGCAAGCAACAAGCAGAGCACAACCCCAGGGTTTCGGCGTACGCCTTGCCACAACGTTGCTAGTTGCTGACCTAGATTCGGGATGATTGCCAAACCCACCAAACTTATGCCAACCATCACCCCGCGAGACAACCAAGCGATTGGCATCATCAAGTGCAAGATACCCAAACCGGCAACTAAGCAGATAAAGCCCAGCCATAAATTATCGATAGAAAACGCAGCATCATTGGGCAAGCCCAAACAACGCCGAGCCAATGCGGCCCACCCCGTCGTCAGAACTGGCAGCATCGCTAATAACAAGACGTTCACGCTTAACTCGTAGAGACCGTGTAAGGTCATCGATGTCTTTCCTACTCTTTGGCTCTAACTACTATAGGTTCACAAGCACGACTAGTGGATCGTATCGACCCCACATTACATGACGATACAAAACTTCATAGGTAGGCTTTGCTCTTTATAGTCATCGATATTCAACACCCAGATTTCTTCTTGCTCTGTTGCATAGGTTTGCGAGAACCCTAGTTTTTTATAATGATCTTTGACAATGACATTGCGACTGGTCGGAAAATAGTTGCCGACCAGTCGCACGGCGCCTGCATCTTTGGAGGCGCGCACCAGATCCTGCAAAACAGCTTCTTCAACCTTGCGGCCCAACACGCGGCAACTCATCAACCACGTATCAATAGTCCAAATCTCGGCCGCTTTTTTACAGATCAGCACACTGATCATGCCGTTATCGCCCAAACTATCTTTCAAACGTATTTGCCGGGTGAAATAAGTACCGTCAGCCTCTAACGCTTTAACCTCGGCCTCAGAATAGCGTTTTGTTGTTAAGTTAAATTGATTTGATTTGCTAATTAACTGGGCAACGCGGGCCCGGCCCATTGAATCAAATGGTGCTAGCGTAATCTCCATTTCTAACGCCTTAAGATACGCATCCATATCCGAAGACTGACTCAAGATCTCAATACGTTTCGCGTTATCTTGATAAAACGCGGCACGCTTACGATCTTCGTCTGAAAAGGTAATCGCTTCAAAATAGCCAGCCGCAGCTAACACTCGTGCAAATAGCGCTGGGTCATTCGGCAACTCTGGCACGGCGACCTCAGGTAATTCACGTCTGACTTGTAAGCGCTCGACAGGATTGTCATCCAAAAAAACCATGCTCTCTAAACCTAGCGACAAGGTCTGAGCGATGGCTCGAATATTGCTTGCTTTATCTGACCAGTTCGCTTGAAAGACCGCGATATGGTCTTCTTTGAGCACCATATCTGGATGTTCTTTGAAAGGCAGGCGCGCGATCGCGTCTTCATTCTTTGAAGATACCGCCAACACAACGCCACGCGCGCGCAAGGCCAGTATGGTCTGTTGCAGTTGCAGATGCGCTTCGCCTGTTGGGTTACCGTTGCCGATCAAAATTCCTTCTAGGCCGTCATCTCCAATGACACCACCCCATAGGGTGTTATCAAGATCGAGGATTAAACAGCGTCGGCTTTTACCCAACCTTGCCGCAAGGATGCGACA
>CALCPT010000581.1 GCA_937897265.1 uncultured Alcaligenaceae bacterium | reverse complement strand
GCGGCAAGTCGCTCTTGCTCTAACCGCATCTGCGACTCTGATTCCAAAGCTTCCGCTTGAGCTTGTCCTATCCTTGCCCTGTCACGACTTCCTGAGCCGAACGGTATTCGTACGCCTAGCGTGATTGACTGTTGCCACGACTCTCCGTAAACCCCTCTTTCCCGTGTCGTACCAAGGAAAACTTCAGGGTTTTTCCAGTTTTGTGCACTTGCAAGATCTGCGGTGCGGCGAGCAACTTGAGCGCGATCAAATAACTCCTTAACTGCAGGATGATTCGCATCGAGTTTAGTAAAGTCAGCTGGTAGAGCAGGCATCCGCTCTGGTGTTTGCTTTACATTTGAGTTTGGCAATACGCCAGTCAATGACCGAAGATGTTGGGTTGCACTCGCTAAGCGGCTTTCTGACTCTGCTTGGGCCACCTCAGCAGAGGCAAGTGCACCACTCGCTTGATGCTGATCAGATAGTGCAAGATCACCAGCGTTCACTCTACGTCTTACGTCAGCCGCCAGTTTCTTAGCGTTTACGACTCTGGCGTTAGCTAGTGCCGTCTCATCTCTTGCGCGTTGCCAGTCCCACCATGCGGTTCTAAGGTTCTGTGAAGTGCGAAGCTGTGCAGCACTGACACGACTGCTCACTGAACGCAGTTCAGCACCTGCAAGCTCACTTGCTCGCGATTGTTCACCTGGCAACCAGAGAGGTAGAGTCACGCCCGCCACGTACTCTCTTCGACCCTGATCACCAGTCACCTGGTCGGACTGTGTAAAGAGATCTAACGAAGGTGGTTCTGCAGTCCACGAGTTGGCAACTTCTTGCCTGGCTTGTGCGGCATTACGACGAAGTGTGGCTGACTTGGCTTCAGGTTGGCGATCCCACGCCAGTTCGAAGGCTTGTTTCAGGTCAAGGGGTGTATCAGTATTGTTGAACTGTGCTTGTTGAGCCCACAAAGCAGAGTTAAAAAATATACACAATATAAACATCCTAGCGATGTATCTGCCAGGGGAAGTAACTAAAGGATTTTTTTGACGCATCCGATTCTCCATTTAAAAATGAAATAAAGAGAATCGGCAGAGCAGAGCCCAAAAAGGGCCGTGTCGTCTGCTAGCCTGAAGCTACAGACGCTTAAAAAGCGCTAGGTGATTACGCCAGCTCTGCCGATTAAGCAGAGACGAGCCAGTTGGGGCGTTCAGGTTGAAGGCCTGGTGGCGAAGTAGCGTGAATGGATCGTGAGGAGTTGACAACGAGTGTAGCAAGCACGATCGTTGATGGTGCCAAAGTACTCAATGCAGCAAGACACCCTGTATGGCAAACCGAGCAATCGATATCACCAGTAGAAAATTTCAACTTAGATAATGACTGTTGATCATCTTTGTGTTCATGATCATGGTGGCCAAAGTGTTGTGCATTTGTTATTTCTTCATGCTGACAATAGGTCGCCGATACTGCCCAACTGGACTGTATCGGAAAGCAGATCAAAAGAAGAATGAGAAACAAAAAACGCATATGAGAAACAAAAAATTAATATTTAATTTTATCAGATAATGTTTATTGTTAAATCCCTGGTGGGACTTTGCATCAAAGCAGGTGGATTCGCATACGAAGTGCAACTCGACTCTTCCAGCCGAAACAGAAATAGGGACGCTGATTGAATTTCATAAATATCGAATTGACCTGGCCATAAATCTGACATGTTAGTAAGTGATCCATAAATCCCAACCTAGGCACACGATAAAAACTGCATGACGCTCTCTTGCTGCGAACATAAAGTGAGAGGAACATTGATTGGATTCCGCACCTTTCCACAGCCGTTATCAACAGCCCTTACCTCTTGAATTACCAACCTTTTTATTTAGTCACCACCCCACCACCTATTTTTCGACAAAAAAATGCGCCACCTGCCGATCCCACTCCAGCGGGAACGGCTCCATCAGGTCTTTCAACCTCAGATGCGCTGGGTACTTTCCGTCCAGGATGGCTTCGACGATCGTGGGTGACAGGTATGCCAGGCGAAGCACACGGCTGACATAAGACGCCGTGATTTTTTCTGCCCTAGACAAATCATCGATTGAAGCGTGCGTACCGTCCAACAGCATCCGCTGCCAACGATACGCTCTTGCTATAACTTTGATCATCGAATTATCAATAATTGCCTCACGGCGTGCGATGGCGCGCTCGCCGTTGGGCAGCACGATTATGGCCTTGCCACTGCGTTTTTTGAAGGCCATCGGTATATGGGTGGTGAAACCTTGTTGGCCATCGCTCATCATGCGGCCTCCCGCAAAGCATTTGACTCAAGGGTATCGCGCAGCAATTTATTCAAGCCCTCGCCGCGCCATTTGATACTGATCCCGTTAGGGGCTACGGTGATGCGCTCAATGAGGGTACGCGCGATCTGCGATTGCTCCGCTGAGAAGAGTTGATCCCATACCAATTCAATAGACTGCAAGGCCTCGATAGCTTGCGCCTCTTCTGTGTCAGGCCGTGCAATACGCACCTCGCGCACAGCTTGCGCCAAGATCTCGGGTGAGCGCAGTACATCGCGCATTTTTTCAATGACCAAGGTCTCGATCTCGCCCGCCGGTATGCGTTGAATCTCGCATCCGTCTTTGCCAAGTTTGATTGAGTCTGTGTTGACGTAGTAGCGGTAGGTCTTGTTGCGTTTGCGGGTCCAGCCAGGCGTAAAGGCGCGCCCCTGGTCTGAGAAAATCAAGCCTCGCAAGAGAGATTGTGCCGAGCCGCGCCCGGCGGTTCTGGCTTTGCTTAAGGGCGCGCCGCTTTTTAGATGGCTCTGCACCTTGTCCCATAACTCTTGGCTAATGAGCGGCTCATGCTCGCCTGGAAAGGTCTGACCCTTGTATGCGGCGAGGCCAAGGTAAACAGGGTTATGAAACATTTTGTAAATGAGACCCTTGTCGATTAGCTTTCCTTGGCGCACCACCCCCTTGGTTGTGGTCCAGCACTTTGACGTGACCCCGCGGCTGCGCAAGTCATTTACTAATGTCGCCATTGAGGGAGTGGTTGCGAATCTGGTGAACAATTCTTTTACGATTAAGGCCTCTGCTTTGTTGGGTATCAGCTTTCGATCGACCACGTCATAGCCTAAGGCCGGCATGCCGCCCATCCAGATACCGCGTTGCCGAGAGGCTGCGATCTTGTCGCGTACACGCTCGCCTGCCAGCTCACGTTCAAACTGTGCAAAGGAGAGCAAAATGTTAAGCGTCAGGCGACCCATGGACGTCGTAGTGTTAAACGACTGAGTCACCGACACAAAGGTCACTTTGTATTCGTCAAAAAGCTCGACGAGTTTGGCAAAGTCGGCCAGCGAGCGTGACAGCCGATCAATTTTGTAGACCACGATCGTGTTGACTAAGCCTTGGCGAACATCTTCCAACAGGCGTTTGATGGCTGGTCGCTCAAGTGTGCCGCCCGAAAAGCCACCGTCGTCATACCGCTCGCGCAGCATTAGCCAGCCTTCTGATTTTTGACTAGCGATGTAGTTTTCGCAGGCATCGCGCTGAGCATCCAGGGAGTTAAAGTTTTGTTCAAGCCCCTCTTCAGTGGATTTGCGTGTGTATATGGCGCAGAGCACTTTGTCTGTTGCGTTCATTTAAGGCCTCGTGCGCTGGAAAAACCAAAGAAGGTCCAGCCGTTGCGGTTGGTTCCGGTAATGACTCTGGCGATGCGAGAAAGCGATTTGTAGCGCTGGCCTGCATATTCAAAATCGCTGAGGTTCACGACAACCTCGTGGGGCTGACCGTTCCACTCGCGGATCAACCGGGTCCCCGCCAGCGGGCGATCATCGACCCGACGCCTGCGACTCTCGTCCTTAACCTCATCAAACTGCTCACTTAGTTTTTCAAGCCGCTTGATGGTTTCGCGTTTGAGCCCGCCAAGAGCAAGTTCCTGGATCCGATAGGCCAGGCGAGTCTCTAAGAAGCGGCGGTTAAAGGGTGGGGCCTCGCGTTGAAACATTTCTTGCCACATTTGCTTGAGATCTGCGACGGGTGAGTTTTTAAGAGCCGCCACGCGCGCAATCATTGAGTCATTCATTGTTGTCCTCCTTGGTAATTAAGACAGGTACATGAACGCTCTCTTCAGTGCGTATAGCAAGTTGAACAGCACGATTCTGGCGATCCAGGAGGCGAAGCACGCCCTGAGCCAGAATTGAGCCAATAACAGCTACCGGGGTGTTCTTGGCGGGGACAGTTCGGGGGCGGGGGCGAGGTTTGGTCATATAGGTTCATACCGAGATCGGAAGAGCGTCG
>CALCPT010000580.1 GCA_937897265.1 uncultured Alcaligenaceae bacterium | reverse complement strand
TAGGTCCAAATTCAAATCTGAAAAACCAACATATTTTAAACTTAATTCTTTAAGAGAATCCTCAAGAAATATACTAAATTTCCCATCCATATCGGTCATCGTTCCATTAAACCTCGATCCCAAAACAATTGCACCTGGTAAAATCTCTTTAAATTCGTTTTGCCCATCCAATGTAGTTCAGACTCTCTCTAAAGAAGATCACGAACGCTAGAACAAGCTTATAGAAAGTAGGGTTAGTCTTGAGCGATATCTTATATAGATAAACTGCAAAAGTCTCATCAATAAGCATTTCATTTCTGATTTTTTCATCAATAGTTAAGTTAGCATCATAATCGTGTCGCCATCCCTTTTAATGCCAAGGAATTCCATCATTCTTTAACTTTTTAGGTTCATAAGGTTAAAGTTCCTCATCATCCTTTTCAGCCTTTTCGATGCGGGCGCGCAGCTCGGGCTGGCCGGGCGCGTAGGTGCTGGAGATGTCCGCGGAGCCGGGCGTGGCGCGGACGAGCGCCTCGATCTTGCCGGCGGTCTCGGCGAGCGTGGCCATGTCCGGCCCGCGCACGGAGAGCGCGATGGGCGACTCGCGGACGTCCATGTCGCCGTCGACCATGCCGGCCTCGGCCAAGCTGAACTTGACCCCGGCGAACTTGGCGAACTGCTTGCGGATGTCGGCCATCATCTGGTTCTGCGTGCGGTCGCGCTCGCCCTCAGGCATCTTGACCCACAGCTTCGCGGCACTTTCCGGCCCCTTGGCTAAGGGCACCTCGACGGTGTTGGGCTTGAGGAGATCGAAGGCCCGCCCGAGGTTCCGATTGTCCAGCGCCTCGTTCAGCGATTTCATCTGCGGAGACTGCGCGCGCAGGTTCTCGGTGATCGTCGCGGTGGAGAGGCCGACGATGACGGTGATCGCCATCGGAGCACGGATCTCGGCGCCCTCGCCGATGCCGAGCGCCATGGGGACGAGGCCGACGACGGTGGTGAGCGCGGTCATGATGATCGGGCGGAGGCGCGCGCGACCGGCTTCGATGATGGCCTCGCGTTTGTCCAGGCCGCGGCCGCGGAGCGTGTTGATGTAGTCGATGAGGACGATCGCGTTGTTCACGACGATGCCGACGAGGATGATGAGGCCGAGGAACACCATGATCGTGACGGGGATGTTCGCGAGCCACAGCACCCAGACGACGCCGATCATCGCGAGCGGCACCGTCACCTGGACGGCCTACGCCGGCGGAGAACTCGACAAGCCGACCCAGCAGGACACTTTCAGCGGTCCCGGCTGGACCAGCGTCTTCACCGGCGTCTGGCACAACAAGCACGGCGTCACCGACAACTCGTTCCGCGGCTCGAATCTCGCCCGCTACCCGAATTTTCTCGAACGCTTCCGGGCCTCGCAGCCCGCGACCGATGTCGTTTCGCTGGTCAGTTGGCCACCGATCAACGAGCACCTCTTCAAACCCGCCGGCGAGAGCACCCGCTGCACCTGCCATACCTACACCGAGGCCGACTCGGTCGCGACCGAGAAGAAGCTCGACGCCGAGGAGCTCACGGACCTGATCAAGCGCTTCTACGGCACCGCCAACGACACGGCCCACCTGTTCGGCGCGCGCTACATGGTGCCGGGCACCGGCCTCGTTCCCAACAACTACCTCTATGTCTTCAACCCGCGGCCGGGGCTGGCCAACTCGCTGGCGCCGGGCAAGCGCGTCACCTCGTCGATGGCGCCGCTGAAGTGTGCGAGCGTGGGCACAAAGCGAATAACGGGACGATTCAACAGAGTGGCCGGTGTGCTCGCATCTGCATCAACCATCATGATTGTTTTGAGATGCGGTAAATCACTTGCATCAACGCCTTCAATCACTTGCGCAAAATCAATTTTTCGAAAATTCAGCTGCAAGATTAAAAACTGGGCGTGCGAGTTTGCCAGGATGTAGTGAACTTCGTGGCTACGGTATTTTGTATTGACGGCAACCAATGTGGCGCCTACGCGCGCAAGCGCAAAAAATATTGCCAGCCATTCGACACGGTTGATCAACCACACCGCAACATGGTCACCCCGTTTGACGCCTTGTTGAAGTAACCACGCTTCAGTCTCTTGAACGAGTTGTTCAAACTGCAAATACGAGATGTGCTGATCGTCTTGAATCAGCATGGTCGCGCCTGGTGTTTGAACTACATGATGTTGATAGACCGAGTGCAACGCGCACGACTGCGACATGTCAATAGAGTTCCATCAGATCGGCATTGTTGCTAAAGGCTTCAGGCGTACCTTCACGAATCAATTGTCCTGATTTCATGACGATGACACGATCCGAGATTTTGAGCGCTTCGCGAATATTTTGTTCAACGATCAAAATCGACATCTTGCGCTCTTGCTGCAGGGCGCGTATCGGACCCGCCAAATCCTGAAAAAGTTTTGGCGCTAAGCCAATCGAAGGCTCGTCGAGCAAGAGGCAACGGGGTTGGCCCAGTAGGGCACGGCCTAACGACACCATTTGTTGTTGGCCACCCGAGAGAGTGCCCGCACGCTGCGTATAAAACTTTTTGATCATCGGGAGCACGCTCATGACCCAATCAAGCCGGGCAGCCTGCTCGCCTGCAGGGATGCCGTTAGCCCAAAAGCCCAGTCGCATAATCTCGGCAACGGTTAAGCCTGGGAAGACGCCTCGGCCTTCAGGAACCAGTGCGATACTGGCGGCGTTCATGCCGCGCGGATCGGGCTTGGCAACGGTTTTGCCCTCAAGGGTAATTGTGCCTTCGGCAAGCGGTACAAGGCCAAACAAGGCTTTCAATAAGGTTGATTTTCCTGCGCCGTTGTGTCCGATCAGGCAGAGCACTTCGTTGTAGGCGAGGTTCACGTTAAAGTTGTCTAGCACTGGCCTGCCGCCATAACCAACGCGCAGGTTCTTGGCTTCAAGAAAATTAGCGGCGGTCATGCGCGCTCTCCAAAATAGATGGCTGCCAGGTGCGGATCTTTTAAGATGTCTTCTGAGCTGCCTTGGGCCAAGAGTTTTCCTTGATCCAAAAACGCGACACGATCTGACAGTTTGATCACGATATCTAAATTGTGCTCAATGATACAAATTGTGATTCCGCGCTTGGCGTAATCGCGCAGTAGGGTCACAAAGCGCTCGAAAGAACGGGGATCAAGACCCGAGGCCGGCTCGTCAAGTAACCAGAGCTTGGCCTGACTAGCCATGATGCGGGCGAGACTTAAAAACTTTCGTTCAGCGTAAGCCAGATCAACTGCTCGCTCTTTGCGCTTGTCCGTAAGTTGTGTCTCAGCCAAAATTTCGGTTACGCGTTGTTCAGCGGCGCGACCTCCACCTTGCCAGAGCCAACTGCCACGCTCCATCACTGTCATGATATTTTCTTCGACAGTCATCTGACTATAGAGGCGCAAGTCCTGAAACGTGCGAGCAATCCCCAGGCGGGCGACTTGCCAGGGCTGAAAGCCTTTGAGAGGCTTGCCCAACCAATGCACAGTGCCACTGCTAGGAATTAAATGCCCTGTGATCAGATTAAATAAGGTCGTTTTGCCCGCGCCATTAGGCCCCACCAAGGTGGTAATCACACCTGCCGGTAGATCTAGGGTGACATCATCAATGGCTTGTAAACCACCAAAGTTTTTATTTAAATTTCTGATTTGTAGCAAGATCTCTTGCGATGAAGTTGGGGTCGTCATGCTGACTTCTCCTTGCTGCGCCCACCCACCAAACCGCCTGGGCGAAACATCATCAAGAGCACCATCGCTAAACCATAAATGATTTGTTGAATCGAGCCGAGCTCAGTCGGTGGTAGAAACGGCAGATAGGTCAGGGCAGCTGGCAGCGACATCAGTAAGGCCGCGCCAACGATCGGCCCAAACAGGGTGCCGGTGCCACCGATAATAACCATCGCCATCAATAAAATCGAGGTCTCTAACATGAAGCTTTCGACGTTGATAAAGCTTATATAAAAAGCATAGAGTGAGCCTGCGACCCCCGCCAAGCCTGCGGCGACTGCAACAGAGAGGGTTTTGATGGCATTGACGTGTTTGCCGTACGTCTGTGCGGCCGATTCACTGTCGCGGATCGCCATGAGACTGCGACCAAAACTGCCGCGCACGAGTAGTGCGGTAATCCCCACTACTAAACCGAGTACAACGAGTGCGAGGGCAAGAAAGGCGGTGTCGTCGTTGAAGGTATAGCCCCAGAGTTTAGGGCGTGGAATCCCGATCATCCCGCCTAGGCCGCCGGTAATGGATTTCCATTCAGAAAAGATCGTGACACCGATCACTTGCAAACCGAGGGAGGCCGCGACAAAGTACTCGCCGCGAACACGCAGGGCTGGCAGCGCTAGCGCCATGGATAACACTGCGGCAATGGCGGCAGAGGCCGCCATACACAGTAACAACGAGTCAGACGCGTGCATGGCGATATACGCGGTTGCGTAGGCGCCGACCCCGAAGAAGATGGCATGCGCGAGGGAAAAAATACCGGCGTAACCCATAATGAAATTTAAGGTCAGCGCCAAAATCGCGTTGATGCAAAACAGTACGGCAATATTTTGAAGATAGGCAATCATGTGATGTTCTCTTTTAGGACACAACCGCGCGACCGTACACACCACCGGGGCGGAACAGGATGAACAAGAACAGAATCACAAAAGTGACCGCTTCGCTCCATTGGGGATCAATGACAGACAGGCATAGGTTCTCTGCCATCCCTAAAATCAAACCAGCCATTGCGGCCCCGCGCAAACTACCGACGCCTCCTACGATCGTTGCGGCAATGCTGATGAGCATCACATGGTTACCCATGGCTGGGTTTAACCCAGAGGTTGCTGCAGTCAGGATGGCGGCGGGAACAACCAAAACCGAACCAATTAAAAAGACATACTGTGACAGCAGGCGAGGGGTCAGACCATAGACCTCAATCAGTGTGGGATTTTCACCGAGCGCCCGAAGGGCGATCCCCATATTGGTTTTGGTCAGCAGCCACTGCAGCCCCGCAAAAAATATGATTGCGCAAAGAATCACAACCGCTGCAATCGGTGCGACGTAGAGCCCAGGTAGCATTTCAAGGCTTTTGCTCAACGGAGTGGATACCGTGACTGCGCCTCGGTCAAAGATCATCGCTACTAAGTTTTGAACGATGATGGCCATGCCAAACGAGGCGACAAACACCGTAAAAAATGAGCCTTCGTGACGTTGAATGATTGCGTAGACGTAGCGGTCAAGCAGCACACCGAATAGACTTGCTGCGAAAGTGGCTGCAAGCGCAGCCACCGGCCAGCTCAAATGCAGAATCGAGTAGCACTCATAAAAAATATAACC
>CALCPT010000579.1 GCA_937897265.1 uncultured Alcaligenaceae bacterium | reverse complement strand
CTTCAGCCGCTTGCACCACGCAACACTGGTCTCACCTAGAAACGTCGCGACAACCGCACCAGTGACGAAACGTTAGGCCGGCTCATCACTCCAGTTATTGACCACGCCCGGCTTGTCGTCGGGGTGTTTACCCGCGTGCTGGATACCAAAGATAAACACGCGACCGTTATCTCGGGCAAACCCGACGGCATCATTTAACACCTGCATAAACTGCACACCGTCCATGACGATCGCTGGGTCAGCAGAGTGGAGTTTTTCAAACTCCAACACCAAACCCTCTTTTTGATCGAGCAAACTATCGCACAGGCAATCAAAAAACGAGTCAAAACTTGAACCAAAGAACTGCGGATAGTCGACCGCCTTCACGACGGCACGAAAAACCGCCGAGCGGCTGCGTGCCTTATCGCACTGGGCCACACACCAAGCCAGCCCCCTCTCTGCGGCTGCCGCCGACAGCAGATCACGTCCGGTATCAGGGTCGAAATCCCCACCATTACGCAACAGCTGCTTTAATTTTGGATCAACCGCCTTACTCATTTCAGAGGGCTCCTAGGACAAGGTCATCAGTGTGTCGTGTAGTTTTAGCATACGACAACCCAGTGAACCTAGTCGATGGTTAATTATTCGCAGTCAATAGCAACAAAATAATGGATTGAAACAACTTAAAGCAACTTCGCTTGGTAATCCCCAAGAGAGGGGTCGTTAGCCTCAACCACCGTGAGCGCTGTCATATTGACAATTCGGCGCACTGTCGCGCTTGTGGTCAGAATGTGCACAGGTGCGTTTGCGCCCAACAAGAAAGGCCCGACCGCCACGTTGCCGCCTGAGATAGTTTTTAGCAAGTTATAAGCAATGTTGCCCGAATCAACATTCGGGCACACCAGCAAATTCGCCGAGCCTTTTAACGTCGAAGACGGCAAAATCTTCATACGCAGGGCCTCATCCAAGGCGCAGTCACCATGCATCTCACCATCCACTTCAAGCCCCGGAGCCTGCTCTCGAATCAACGCTACAGCCCGTTGCATTTTGGCACCCGAGGCCGAACTGCCTGAACCGAAATTCGAGCGTGAAAGCAAGGCGACCTTGGGCACCAACTGTAAACGCCGCATTTGCGCGGCTGCCGCGATCGTGAACTCGGCAATCTGCTCAGCCGTTGGGTCATCATTGACGTGCGTATCTACCAATGCCAACGTCTGCTCGGGCAACAACAAAATATTCATTGCGGCATACGTCGAAGTGCCTGGTTGTTTTCCAATAATTTGATCGATATACCGCAGATGATCGGCATATCCGCTGACGGTGCCACAAATCATGCCATCGGCATCCCCCATTTTGACCATCGAGGCGCCAATCAGCGTCAAGCGACGTCGCATTTCAACTCGGGCCATTTCTTTAGTGACGCCACTGCGACACATTTTTTCCCAGTAGGCTGTCCAATACTGATGAAAGCGTGGGTCAAAATCTGGATTGGTCACTTCAACATCTTCGCCTAAGCGCAAGCGCAGACCAAACTTCTCGATGCGGGCTTTGAGAACTTCAGGGCGCCCCACCAGGATCGGTTTTGCCAGTTTTTCGTCGACCACCACTTGCACCGCACGCAAGACTCGCTCGTCTTCGCCTTCGGTGAACACGATACGGGTACGACCACCCGAGCGAACGTGAGATTTGGCTCCCGCGAACAGAGGCTTCATAAAAGCGCCCGAGCGGTAGACAAACTGCTCAAGCTGTTCGACATAGCTCTCTAGATCAGCGATTGGACGAGTCGCAACGCCGCACTCCATCGCGGCCTTAGCCACAGCAGGGGCGATCCGCACAATCAAACGCGGGTCAAAGGGCTTAGGGATGAAGGAATTGGGGCCAAACGCGACATCGTACTGACCATAGGCGGCTGCAACCACCTCACTCTGCTCTTCTTGGGCAAGCTTGGCAATCGCCACAACCGCAGCTTTTTCCATTTCGCGAGTGATCGTGGTGGCACCAACATCTAGCGCACCCCGAAAAATATACGGAAAACACAAAACGTTGTTAACCTGATTAGGATAATCAGAACGGCCTGTGGCCATCACAATATCGTCACGCACCGCGTGTGCCTCGGCGGGCAAGATCTCGGGATTAGGGTTGGCTAACGCCAAAATCAACGGCCTTGGAGCCATCACCTTGACCATCTCGGGCTTGAGCACACCGCCAGCCGATAAGCCTAAAAATACGTCCGCACCGTCAATAATATCGGCAAGTTTGCGCGCGTCGGTTTTTTGCGCAAAACGCGTTTTATCGGGGTCCATCAAGACGGTGCGGCCTTCGTAGACCACGCCCTCAATATCTGACACCCAGATGTTCTTGAGCGGCAAGCCTAAATCCACCATGAGATCCAAGCATGCTAAAGCTGCAGCCCCAGCGCCAGACACAACGACTTTCACTCGCTTGATGTCTTTACCAACAACTTCCAATCCGTTGATGAACGCAGCCGAGACACAAATCGCTGTGCCATGCTGATCGTCGTGAAACACTGGGATACGCATGCGGTCGCGCAACTTGCGCTCGACCACAAAGCACTCGGGCGCCTTGATATCCTCTAAGTTAATGCCACCGAAGGTTGGCTCAAGACCCGCAATAATCTCAACCAGTTTGTCTGGATCTTGTTCGTTGATCTCGATATCAAACACATCAATACCAGCAAATTTCTTGAACAGTACCGCTTTGCCTTCCATCACTGGCTTCGAAGCCAAGGGGCCAATATTGCCCAGACCAAGCACCGCCGTGCCGTTGGTAATCACGCCCACAAGATTGCCGCGCGCCGTGTAGCGAAACGCGTTCGCTGGATCTGCAACAATTTCTTCGCAGGCCGCAGCAACCCCAGGTGAGTATGCCAACGCTAAATCGCGTTGGTTAGATAACGTTTTAGTCGGGGTCACCGAAATTTTGCCGGGACGACCCTGCTCGTGATACTCAAGCGCGGCCTGACGAAAGGTTTTTTCCATGGTGCTCTGCCAATGAACGATTCAAGAAGCCGATTCTAGCCCCTTTAGGAGAGAGTTTGAACCGAATACCCCTGCCGGATCAAGGATGTGCTTGAGTTCTTGATCAAGGTGTGAAGCAAGCCGCGAGACGGTCGCAGGATCAACCCCCTTTGGGGCAGATGTGCCCGTGTCAAATTGATACGCCGAAGCCGCCTCTTGCCCTGCCTGTCGCCCTCGCACTTGTTCACTATTCCTCGCCCTGTCCCGCTCAGTATCTGGCGCTGAAAACCGTAGATCGAAAACCTCGCTAGGTTGCCTCAGCCACAGCGCTTGCACCCAGCCTAGTCTGCCTTGATGTCCAAATAACAGCTGCGCCAGATTAGGCTCGTGCGTCGCGGTCGCAATCAGAGTATTCAGCCTATAGCAAGCCGGCCACGGAATCAACTGCGCGCAGCACTGTGCCGCATCAGAGGCCGCCAGCTCAAACAGTTTAGGCACCAGCCGCTGAACGGTCAGACTACGCAGCGGCGCTTGCGCGGTTGCACCAAAAGGGCCAAGCACCTCTACCGTACCATCCGCCAACATCACTTCTGCTTGTTCGATGAGCCGAACCGCATCTGGCAGGCTCGACCTTGGGTGGCACCCACCCTGTTTATCACCCGGCACCGCGCCCCGCACGGTTGCTGGCCAGGCAAACCATTGCGCCAAGGTCAGCTCAGGCGCCAAACCCATCCCAGCAAAAACGCCCGTTTCTTTGAGTTGCTCAACCGTGCAGCCAGCATCAGCCCGCCAGACGCCAGCTTGTGAATCGACCAGAGAGAATGTCGCCCCCGCGGGTTGCGGCGTCACCCAAAGCGTCGCTTGTGTGCAAGCGGCGGGATGTTTACCGCCATCTAACATCAGCGCCACGCGATACTCTTGGCACAAGGCGCGCGCATGCGCGACATCCTCGGGGCGCACTGGTGTCAGCCAAGCCTGCGGTGCCCCGACAGCACGTGCGATTGACGGCTCTGTACGCACGCTTCCCAAACATGTTCGTGAAAGCCGCGCGCAAAACTGCTCAAAAGGGTTGGCGGGTGTGCGGCGCCCCATTAAAAAAGCACGTCGAGATGTTGGCGTAACCACTACAATTCAGCCTCTTACGGAGAGTTAGGTCATGACAGTTCTTGCAGCACGCACCGCCGATACCGTGACCTTTCACGCGGTCGAACTTTTTAAACAAGCCACGGCCTTACAACGCCGCGGCATCGACATTATCAGCCTTGGCGTCGGAGAGCCCGACTTTACCGCAGCCCCGCAAGTGATCCAAGCCATGCAAGTTGCCGCGCAGTCCGGCAAAAGCGGCTATTCGCCCCCTGCTGGTCTACCCGAACTCAGAGAAGCAATCGCCGGGTTTTACACTACACAACTTGGTGCCAAGGTCGACCCAAATCGTGTCATCGTGACCTCAGGCGCAAGCGGGGCACTTTTGCTGGCCGCGATGGCACTGGTCAACCCCGGCGACGAAGTCTTGATGCCCGACCCCTGTTACCCGCCAAATCGCAACTTTGTCGGTGCGGCCGGTGGCACGACAAAACTCATCCCCACTACCATCGCCAACCGCTTTCAACTGTCAGATACCGACATCGAGCAGCATTGGGGGCCGGCGACACGCGGGGTATTAATCGCCTCGCCAAGCAACCCCACCGGCACCTCTATTCCACGTGACGCACTCTCCCGACTGATTAAGCAAGTTCACGCACGCAATGGTTTTGTGATGATGGACGAGATCTATTTGAGTTTGTCATACGATGGTTCGCGTCAGTCTGCGCTCGCCATCGATGACAATCTTATTATCCTGAACAGCTTTTCCAAGTATTTCAATATGACCGGCTGGCGCCTGGGCTGGATGATTGTGCCAACCCATATGGTTGAACCGATTGAAAAAATGGCAGCGAGTTTAGCGATTTGTGCACCCACACTCGCCCAACACGGCGCCATCGCTTGCTTTGACCCCGAGGCCTTAGCGCTGTTTGAGCAGCGTCGCGAAGCCTTCAGGCAACGTCGTGATTATCTGGTGCCGGCACTCAAAGCCTTAAACATCGACGTACCCGTCACGCCCGACGGCGCGTTTTATGTGTACGGCGACATCTCTGCACATTCATCCGACAGCAGCGCTTTTTCGGCCGCACTACTCAATGGTGCGCAAGTCGCCGCGGTGGCGGGCCTGGATTTTGGGCCTGCCCATGCTGCGCACACGATGCGCTTTGCTTACACCACCGGACTCGAACGCCTACAAGAAGCAATCCACCGCATGAAAACGTTTTTAGGCTAAGCGCAAAGCCGTTATTGAGCGCGTCCGTCTTGGGCTGGCTCTT
>CALCPT010000578.1 GCA_937897265.1 uncultured Alcaligenaceae bacterium | reverse complement strand
AGTCTGCGTGCTGCTGGAGGAGATCAGCGGCACGGCGATATTGCCGGTGATGCCAGGAGTCTTGTACTGATCCTCCACCGCTTTCTTGACGGAGTCGACATCATTGCCCGCAACCATCGGCACGTTGTCGAGGGTAATGGCGCCGATATCGACGTTGATGCCGGAGGTTCCTACGCGGCCAGTGATCACCAGCTTGGCATCGCCAGACGGAATCGCGGGAATGCTCACCTGCATCTTGGTCAGTTCCGACAGAATGGTTTCCAGCGGCCCCTGCTTGACGGGCGTATTGCCGAAGGCGCCACCCATCACATAGACCTCACCGTTGTTGATCGCCAGATAAATACCTGTGCCCTGATAGAAACGGTAGGTGTAGTCGCCGTTCTTCTGGGTCGCAGACGCGCCGGTTGACGGGAAGTACTGCGCCAACTTCTGCTGGGCCTGCGTGAAGACCTGTTCAATCTTGGCGGGATCAACGACTGGTGCTGCGGGAGTCACTGGCGTCCCTGTGCAGGAGGTGGCGGTGCTGATCTTGCTGCCGTTCATCTGGCCGACAAAGGTGCTTCCAGACAGCACGTTGATCTCATGAAAGTTGCCGTTCACGCTCGCCACCGCCAGGCTGATGCCTGACTTGGATTCGGTCCAGAAGGTTTCCACCGTGTTGCCGGCTTTCTGGTAGGGGTTGGTCAGGTTATAGCCCGCCACACACATCACGCCACCAGGGGCCAGCACCAGCTGCAGCTTGGTGTTGCTGGCAATGGGAGAGCTCGGGCTGAAGGATTCGTAGGTCAGTTGATAGGTCCCCAGGAACGAGGAGGGGACCGTCGCCGGGGTGGTCTGCGCGAGTGTGGTGGTGCTGAACAAGGAGGCGGCAAGCAGGGAGGCGCAGGCCAGTGCGGTGGTTCTCAAATTCTTGATGACAGGCTTCATGAAATATTCACTCCGGAGTGATTCAACTGAGCAATGAAAAGGGAACAGAAATAGCGTGGCGATTTCAGTTCAGAGCCTAGTGGAATGTGCCAGAGTGAGACACCCCCTGATCAGGGGGTGTGCTTGAATATCAAAGGGTTGGAGATCAGAAAAGTATCACTGAGCGGATGCTCTTGCCCTCGTGCATCAGGTCGAAGGCCTTGTTGATGTCACTGAGCGGCATGGTGTGGGTAATGAGCGGGTCGATGCGGATCTTGCCGTTCATGTACCAGTCGACAATTTTAGGCACGTCCGTACGCCCGCGTGCACCACCAAAGGCAGTGCCCTTCCAGGTTCTGCCCGTCACCAGCTGAAAGGGACGGGTTTTAATTTCTTGACCCGAACCAGCTACGCCAATAATGACCGATACTCCCCAGCCACGATGACAGCACTCGAGCGCCTGACGCATCACGTCAACGTTGCCAATACACTCAAAGCTGTAGTCTGCGCCTCCACCGGTTAGCTCGATGAGATGCGCAACGAGGTCGCCCCCGACATCTTTAGGATTGACGAAATGCGTCATCCCAAATTTAGTGGCTAAGGCCTGTCGACTTGGGTTCAAGTCTACGCCAACGATCATGTTGGCGCCTGCCATCCGTGCACCTTGCACGACGTTCAAACCAATGCCGCCTAAACCAAACACAACCACATTGGCACCGGGCTCAACCTTCGCAGTGTTGATCACAGCGCCGATACCGGTGGTGACGCCGCAGCCGATATAACAAACCTTATCAAAGGGCGCATCTTCACGAATTTTTGCTAAGGCGATCTCAGGCAACACGGTAAAGTTCGCAAACGTTGAGCAGCCCATGTAGTGATGGATCGGTTTGCCACCAAGCGAAAAGCGGCTTGTTCCGTCAGGCATCAAGCCCTTGCCTTGCGTGCCACGAATGGCCGTACACAGATTGGTCTTACGCGACAGACACGATTTACATTGGCGACACTCTGGTGTGTACAAGGGAATCACATGATCACCCTTTTTTAAACTGACGACCCCAGGCCCGACATCGACCACAACCCCTGCCCCTTCATGGCCAAGAATGGCAGGAAAAATCCCCTCGGGATCAGCACCAGAGCGAGTGAACTCATCGGTGTGACAGATACCAGTCGCTTTCATCTCAATCAGGACCTCGCCATGCTTAGGCCCCTGAAGTTGTACTGTCTCAATCACCAAGGGCTTACCTGCCTCATACGAAACTGCTGCGCGAACATCCATTGACGACCTCTTAAGAAAAAACTACGTGCGAGCGCAAACCGGTCAGTGCTGTCAGGCTAGACCTCGGGTAAGCAAAACCTAATTGGTTTGCTCACGCCAAAAGAGTTTTTTTGCCACCTTGTTCGACAAAGCCAAAATAACGTTTGCCAGACGTTTGATTTTCATAAATCGAACCTTGATTTTTTGCAGGTGGCAAAGGCATACGAATTGGCGCCGGCACACAACGCGGCATAATCGTGTCTTTGCCGCAGATCAGACGCTTTGAGAATGCTTGCCAGTCAGCTTTGCCCGCAGCCATCAACGGGTAAGCATCTGCCGCGGTAAATTCATACAACAGTAAACCGCGCGAACGCGTTGAAATATTTTGTGCAGAGCCATGCACGGCCCGCACGTGATGAAACGACACCGACCCCGCTGGTCCTTCGCAGGCCACAGCGCGTGAAAAATCAACACCACAAGTCTCTGGATCCATGGCGCCACAGAAGTAACCCTCTGCGTCGTGGTGATCATAGGTCGGGCCTTTATGCGATCCTGGGATCACATACATCGCTCCGTTTTCGACCGTAGTGTCATCTAGCATCACACCAGCTGCCAGCACGTCGTCATTAGAGTGCGGATAAAACGCCCAATCCTGGTGCCACTCAACAGGAGACCCAAAATGTGGAGCCTTGAGATTCAGCTTGGAGCCATGCAAGCGTACGTTTTCACCCAAGAGATCCTGCAAGATTCCCATAAACTTTGGCGTCGTCATGAGATCTTTAAATACGGGGTCAACGACGTGCGGTTTTTTAATACGACGTACCCGCGGGTCAGAGGCTTGATGGCCAGGCTCTAGGTCGTACACATCGTCGTGTGTAGCAAGCGCACGTGATTTCTCAACTAAGTCAGCCAAGACCTCTTTCATCCGCAAAATCGTCGCCTCTGGCACGACGTCTTGCACGATCACAAAGCCCTCTTCTGAGTATTGTTCAAGTTGCTTAGCAGTCAGGATACGGTTCATGTCTTTCACCAATCAGTTTGTATCTAATGATTCGAATGACTTCGGCCATCGATTCGTTGGGTGTGTTGCGTCACTCATTTTTTAATCGACCGTCGCGCCCGAAGCACGCACTGCCTTACCCCATTTGTCGACTTCGTTCTTCACGAATTGCTTCATCGCGTCGGGCTTTAACAGCGAAGCCTCAAGGCCCAACGCTGCAAATTTTTCGCGAACATCGGGCATTTGCGCGATACGAATCAAAATTTCATTGATGCGCAGCACCAACGCCGGAGGCATATTCGGCGGCCCGCTGATCGCTGTCCAAGACTCGGCCTCAAAACCCGCGAAACCAGATTCGGCAACAGTCGGCACATCAGGCAGCGCCTCACGTCGGGTCAAACTCGTCACGGCAATCGCACGCATCTTGCCTGATTTCACATGCGGTACAGCCGAGTCAAAATTGACAAACATCATCGGAACCTGACCCGCCATCAGATCCATCATGGCAGCCGCACCACCTTTGTAAGGAATATGAGCAACATTTAAATCCGCAGCAGACTTCAGCATCTCCATGGATAGATGATTCGAGGCGCCGTTGCCGGTCGAGCCATAGTTGTACTTGCCGGGGCTCGCTTTAATCAAGGCAATGAGCTCGCTTAGATTATTCGCAGGAAAGGCGGGGTTAATCACCAGCGCATTGGGGCCTTTCGCGATCATGCCGATGTGGGTTAGCCCCTCAACAATGTCATATGGCATCGAGCGATACAGTGTGGCATTAATCCCTTGGCTACCCACGCCCGACACCAACAAGGTATAGCCATCAGGCGCCGATTTAGACACAAAATCTGAGCCAATATTGCCATTGGCGCCCGCCTTGTTTTCGACTACCACCACTTGACCAATCAGTTCAGACATCTTTTGCGCCACCAGGCGCCCCATGTTGTCAGTGGTACCAGCCGGGGGCATGGGCACAATCAAACGCACCGGCTTGGATGGCCACTCTTGTGCCGAAGTACTGACGCCCCAACCAGCCAACCAAACCGCCAAACCGAGAGAAACCAAAGTTTTGATCTGTAACATTATTATGTCTCTTAGTTGTTATCGTTAATTGTTTTGAGTCATGATAGTGGGAAATTAAATATTTCGATAGCCTAGCGCTTGTCTCGATCGGTTTGGTTATCCTCAACATCGCCACCAACAGGAACACCCCTCACCATGAAAGCCATTCACATCGATCGCAATCGCCGCCTTCGCGACGACCCGGGTACAGGCCATAACCGCTGGCATCCCGACATTGAACCCATCCTTGAGGTGGCACCCGGAGAAGATCTTCTGCTTGAAACCCGCGACGCCTCAGACGGTCAGGTCAAGCCTGGCATGACCTTTGACGATCTTGCTGGCAACGACAAAAAAGCGGGGCATCCGCTCACGGGCCCGATTTTTGTCAAAGGCGCAAAGCCCGGAGATGTTTTAGAAGTCGAGTTTGTTGACTTAACGCCACAACCTTACGGCTGGACCGTGATCCGCCCGGGTGCCGGCTTTTTGCGCGAGATCTTTGATGCTCGTTTTCTGGCGCACTGGGAAGTCGATCGTGGCTTCGCGCGCTCGGCTCAGATCCCAGGTGTCAAAATCCCTGAAGGGATTTTTATGGGGACAGCAGGTGTCGCGCCCTCGCATGAGCAAATGCTGCTTTGGAATGGTCGCGAAACCGATCTCGTTAAACGTGGTGGCATCGCACTGTTGCCAGACGCGCAAGACGCGGTTCCTACGATTGAACCGATTGCCAGCCAAGGCTTGCGCACCATGCCACCGCGCGAAAATGGTGGCAACGCAGATATCAAACAATTGACGCGCGGCTCGCGACTGCAACTTCCCGTAGGTGTCGACGGCGCGCTCTTTTCGCTCGGCGATGCCCACTATGCTCAAGGAGACTCTGAGTGCTGCATCACCGCGATTGAAATGGGTGCGACCGCAGTCGTGCGCTTTCGAGTGCTAGCGGGCGAAGCGGCCCGTCGCAAAACGCGCTTCCCGAGGTTCTCTCATCCAGGCTATTTTGCAGCCCCTCAGTGGGCAGCGCCGCACAACTTTGTGGCCACCACTGGGCTGCCAATTCGCGATGATGGCACCCAAGAGTGTGAAGACCTCACGTTAGCTGCCCGCAACGCCTTACTGGACATGATTGAACTGCTTGGCGAGCGAGGCTTTAGTCGTGAGCAGGCCTACGTCATTTGCTCGCTGGCTGTTGACCTGCGGATCAGCAATGCCGTAGACCTTCCAAACGTGTGCGTCAGCGCCATATTGCCCGAGGGCATTTTTGAAAAATAAGTTTGACCCTCCAACCTTCCAAACGGTTTGCGACGTACCTTGTACGTCGCAAACCGTTTCACTTTTCAATCGGCATGACCCATCATAAACTAAGTTATACGCAGCCTAGGGGCGAGTCCTATCGTCAAGTCTTATATAAGATATAAGACACTTGATCGATCATGCGCTTACCACTACAATCGTGCTATCGGTTCTCAGTCCAAAAATTCTTGAAAAGGCTGACGAATTCGTCAGAATTTTTCTTCATTTGATTCATATTTCTAACCTTTGAAAGGCGCCATCATGCTTGAAGCCTATCGCCAACACGTTGCCGAACGCGCAGCCCTTGGTATTCCTCCCCTCCCACTGACCGCACACCAAACTGCTGAGCTGATCGAACTGCTCAAAGCACCACCAGCCGGTGAAGGTGAGGTGCTCGTTGAATTGATGACGCATCGCGTACCAGCTGGTGTCGATGACGCCGCAAAAGTCAAAGCCTCTTACCTAGCTGCTGTGGCGCTAGGCACTGAAAAGTGCAGCTTGATCTCGCGCAGCAAAGCAACCGAACTGCTCGGCACCATGCTGGGTGGCTACAACATTGGCCCCATGGTTGACCTGCTTGACGACGCTGAAGTCGGCAAAGTCGCTGCTGAAGGTTTGAAAAAAACCTTGCTAATGTTCGATGCTTTTCACGACGTAAAAGAAAAAGCACTCAAAGGTAACGCTAACGCAAAAGCCGTGATGCAAAGCTGGGCCGATGGCGAATGGTTTACCAGTCGCCCCGAAGTCCCAAAAAGCTTGACGGTCACGGTATTTAAAGTCACTGGCGAAACCAACACCGACGACTTGTCACCGGCCCCTGATGCTTGGACACGTCCTGATATTCCGTTGCACGCTTTGGCAATGCTCAAAAATCCACGTCCTGGTATTGAGCCACAAGAAGCAGGCAAAATCGGGCCAATCAATTTCATCAATGATCTGAAAAAGAAAGGTCATTTGGTGGCCTACGTTGGTGACGTAGTCGGCACAGGTTCGTCACGTAAATCAGCCACCAATTCGGTGCTGTGGTTTACCGGCGAAGACATTCCTTTCGTACCTAACAAGCGTTTTGGTGGTGTTTGCTTGGGCAACAAGATTGCACCGATCTTCTACAACACCATGGAAGACGCTGGCGCCTTGCCGATCGAACTTGACGTGTCGAATATGAACATGGGCGACGTGATCGAACTGCGTCCCTATGACGGCGAAGCGCTGAAAGACGGCAAGGTCATCGCTAAGTTTGAAGTCAAATCAGAAGTCTTGTTTGACGAAGTGCGTGCAGGCGGTCGTATCCCCTTGATCGTTGGCCGTGGTCTAACTAGCAAAGCGCGCGAGACGCTCGGCTTGCCACCCTCAACACTGTTCCGCTTTCCGCACAACCCAGCGGCCTCGAAAAAAGGCTTCACTCTTGCCCAGAAAATGGTTGGTCGCGCTTGTGGCTTGCCCGAGGGTCAAGGCGTGCGTCCTGGTTCATACTGCGAACCCAGAATGACTTCGGTTGGCAGCCAAGACACAACGGGCCCAATGACACGCGACGAACTCAAGGATCTGGCTTGCTTGGGCTTTTCAGCAGATCTGGTCATGCAATCGTTCTGTCACACTGCGGCCTATCCAAAATCAGTCGACGTGAAAACCCATCACACGTTGCCCCAGTTCATGAGCAACCGTGGTGGTATCTCTCTGCGCCCAGGCGACGGCGTGATTCACTCGTGGCTCAACCGCATGTTGTTGCCTGATACCGTCGGTACTGGCGGCGATTCACATACTCGCTTCCCAATTGGCATTAGCTTTCCAGCAGGCTCTGGCTTGGTCGCCTTCGCCGCTGCCACGGGCGTGATGCCTTTGGATATGCCCGAATCAGTATTGGTGCGCTTCAAAGGCAAAATGCAACCTGGCGTGACCCTGCGCGACTTGGTCAGCGCGATCCCGTTGTACGCCATCAAAGCGGGTTTGTTGACTGTTGAAAAACAAAACAAAAAAAATGTGTTTTCAGGTCGCATTCTTGAGATCGAAGGCTTGCCTGACCTCAAAGCAGAACAAGCGTTTGAACTGTCTGATGCTTCAGCCGAGCGTTCAGCTGCTGGCTGCACGATTCGCTTGAACAAAGAGCCTGTCATCGAATACATCAACAGCAACATCGTGATGTTGAAGTGGATGATTGCCAATGGCTACTCAGACGAGCGCAGCATTACACGCCGCATTCACGCTATGGAAGCCTGGCTCAAAAACCCACAACTCTTGCAGCCTGATGCTGATGCTGAATACGCAGCAATCATTGAAATTGATTTGGCCGAGATTCACGAGCCAATCGTCGCTTGCCCCAATGACCCTGATGACGTAAAAACCTTATCAGAGGTGTCTGGCGCCAAGATCGACGAAGTGTTTATCGGTAGCTGCATGACTAACATCGGTCACTTCCGTGCCGCGTCGAAACTGCTCGAAGGCAAGCGCGACATGCCCGTGAAGTTGTGGATCGCCCCGCCAACCAAAATGGATGCAGCTCAGTTGACCGAAGAGGGTCACTACGGCGTGTTCGGTTCGGCAGGTGCTCGTACTGAAATGCCAGGTTGCTCGCTGTGTATGGGCAATCAGGCTCAGGTGCGCGAAGGTGCAACCGTGATGTCAACTAGCACACGTAACTTCCCGAATCGTTTGGGTAAAAACACAAACGTGTACTTGGGTTCTGCCGAACTGGCTGCAATTTGCTCGAAA